>JAIQFV010000013.1 GCA_020073085.1 Terriglobia bacterium
TCACCCGTCCCGCTTTGTTATAATCCGTCATGGCCAATCTCCTCTCTCTGGGCTTTTAAGCCCGGGTTGATTTTTTTCCTTGGAGACCATTGTACCGGTACTCCGCGGAGATTGGCCTTCTCATCCTATCTACACTCTGGCGGTCCTCCGGACCTAATTCGATTCATGTTCTCATTCTGACCCCGCCCTCGCCCCGCAAAAAAAAGAGCGCGGGGCTTCAGGTGGGGCTACATTCTGGCGGTCCTCCGGACCTAATTCGATTCATGTTCTCATTCTGACCCCGCCCTCGCCCCGCAAAAAGAAAAAGCTCGGGGCTCAGACGGGGCTTCTACATTCAAAGCCCTACGGGCCTAATCTGACCCATCGCCTCGCCCAGGGCTAGCGCGGCTACCTGCAGGTTTGGGTTCAGGTTCACAGCGCTCTGTCCCCCACAAAAAAAGCGGGTCCTGACTCGCCGTGGCGAATCAGGACCCGATTAGAATCAGATTTCGAGCTGCGAACTAGAAGTCGTAACGCAACGCGAACTGCATTTCACGCGGAGCGCTGGCGGAAGCCGTGATCGCCCCGAAAGAGCTCGACGTGATGTTAAGGTTGGGATTAGCAAAGACGTTGTGGTTAAACAGGTTGTAAGACTCCCAACGGAATTGGAGCGTGTGTTTCTCTGACCACGGCATCTTCCATTTCTTCAAAACGGACAGATCCACATTCCAGAACCCGGTACTCCGGAGCGTGTTTCTGTTCCCGATCTGAAGAGCGTTCGGAAACGCCAGGCCTGCCAGGGTCGCCGTGGGATCGGCGAAGAACTGGATGGTAGATCCCGCGTTGTGAACGTTGGGAGCACCTGTCGCAATACTGATATTCGAGACCGCCGGGCTGTTGAAACTGAAGCCTACAGGGAACGAGCCCGTCGTAGTGCTCATGGGCAGACCACTTCGCCAGGTGTAAATTCCACCGACTTCCCAGCCGCCGACGATGGCGTTGAGCCATCCAGGCATTCCACCACCCAGACGCTGTCCTTTGCCAATTGGCAGGTCATAGATCCAGTTGGCATTGATGAGGTGTCTGATATCGAAGTCGGAATTGGCACGGCAAACGCGGAGGTTCCGAAGGTCGCAGATCAGACCGCCGGTGATCGTGTTCGCCACACTGGAATTGTTGTCAATGGCGTGAGACAGGGTGTAATTCAAATCGAACTGCAGGTTGTTCGAATAACGCTTTCGAAGACTGACCAGCATGCCATTGTAGCTCGAGGAGCCTAAGTTGGTGAGGTAAATGTTATCCGAGAACTGACTGCTCATGCCGACGTTGGGGTTAAGGAATCCGCTGCCGTACAAAGCCTGCAGCACATCGGACACGTCGCCCCGCCGGACGAGAGTCGAAAGGCCAAGCGCTCGAATCACGCGTGTGCAGGAGATCCCAAACTGAGAGACGCAGGAACCGCCCACCGCCGCGCTGATCTGATTCTCAAACCACGGCTGTGCGGTCGTGTTGGCGGACGACACCCCGGCCTGAATCTGAGCCTGAAGCGCATTGAACGCCTGACTCAAAAACTGTCCGGAGCCAGGGTCTTTGAAATCCAAAGCCTGGGCTGCATCGGCTTGAGTGAACAGCTTGCGGGATTGCCGGCCGACATAAGAGACATCGACCAGGAAGTTGCCGGGCAATTCGCGCTCCATCCCAAAGCTGTACTGGATGGAGTACGGGGTCCGGAAATTCTGATCGAAGGCGTAGTTAAATGCACCCACCTGGTTCCCAAACGGGAAACCTGAGCTATCGACAAAGGGTGTAAAGGGCCGGGTGATGACCGGTGCCACATTCGCGATCGGCAGACTGCTGATGCTCGTGAAGCGCGGGTCATTGGCCAGAGCGCTGGCGGGAGAGCCGCCTCCAAAATTGGTGGTGGCGGTGTTGTCGAACAGATAGGACACTTGGTCCTGAATGAACGTGAGGGCGCCTGCGACACGATCATAAACCACGGTGCCGCCCCCGCGGAGAACCGTCTTGCGGTCCCCGAAGAGCTTCCCGAGCAACCCATCCTTGAAAGAGGGATTGTAAGCAAAGCTCAGGCGAGGCCCGAAGTTATTCAGATCCGGTTCATAGTATCCCCGGGTGTTGTTGGCCTTGCCGGCGAGATCGTACCGCAAGAACGGTTCTGCGGCCGCTCCGTCCGTTCCGGTCAACGCATTCAACTGGCGTATGTTGAAGATGCTGCGATAATCCACATCCTGGGTGGCCTGGAATCCATTGGCCTCGTAAGGCGCGCCGTAATAGGCCCAGCGGACACCGTACACCAGGGACAGATCACTGCGCATCTTCCAGGTATCCTGGAAATAAAACTCGTACTCGTTGTACCGGAAGTCGCGCTTCTTTCCGGTGCCCGGGGCAAAAGCTTGTCCGGAGACGGAATAGTTGAAGTTCGTTTGGATCTGTGCGTACCGTCCCAGGATGAAAGCAAACATACTGTCCCAGTTGCCCGGGGCAACTCCATTGGCATCGTTCAGAATGTTGGTAGGTCGGAGGGTTTCATCCAGTGCGTTCGTCAACCCACCCAGGCCAACCGTGGGGAAATTGAAATCGTTGACCAGGCCTGACCTCGAGCGGATGGGTTTAAAGGATCCGCCGAACTGCAGGTTGTGAGTACCATGGAGCCATGAAAAATCGTCTTTGATCGTAGGCACGGGAACAAAGCGATCCTGGTCGCTGATATCCGCGAATGGAGCTGTCAGCCCACCGCCGAATGTGAACAGATTCGGGAAGGAAGGCTTGAATAACGTCGGAAAGACCAGACCCGAGCGACTGACCCCAAAGGTGGCTTGATTGACCATGCTCGGGTTCAATGTCCAGGTATGACCGATGGCGTAGGTGTAGTCTTGAACCTGGATCTGGGCTGTCTCCGGATCACCTGGGAATTGTGCCGCCACACTGTTCACTGTGTCGGTTTGAATGCGCCGGGCAACCGTAAATCGACCGAAGACCTTTTGATTGGAAGTGGGGACCCAGTCGACGCGGGTCGTGTAGGTGTTGTCCCCCCGCTTGCTGGGGGCATTAAATCGGAACAATCCGGTGTTGATCCCGTCGCCTCCCGACAGGTCGTTGGCGCGCGGATAGCGGCTATTCACGAAACTCAGCAATGCCGCGTCGGCGCCAGGACTGCCGGCCTTGGGGTCGAGAGCCGCAACCTGAGCCGGAGAGAGGATGGTAATACAACCGGGGTTCCGGTCGAGGCGGCTGGTACTCAGACACCCTGCCGTGTTGTTGACGTAAGCCATCCCGCCGCTGCGAACAAAATCCAGCGGAACGGTTCTTGCGTAGGCGACGCCCTGGGCGTCACGGCGTCCTTCGTAATCGAAGAAGAAGAACAGCTTATCTTTGATGATAGGGCCGCCGATGCTTCCACCAAACTGATTGCGGGTCAGGGCAGGTCGGGCAACCCCGGACTTATTGTTAAAGAAGCTATTCGCGGCCGTGAGCGAGGTGCGATTGAATTCGCGAAGCGAACCATGAAAATTGTTGGTGCCGCTCTTGGTGACCAACTCGATCTGACCACCACTGCTGCGTCCCAGGTTCGCGCCCGGGTTTGTCGAAGTGGTACGAAACTCCTGAATGGAGTCGATGGGTGCATTTCCCGTCGTGGCGAATGCCTGGCCGGTCGCCTGGTCATTGGCATCGATTCCGTCGACCGTGATATTGCCCTGGTCGGCGCGGGAACCGGTCACGGAACCTACTCGGTTGCTCGAACCCGTCCCTACGTTGTTACCGACCACGCCGGGCTGCAAACTCATCAGAGCAGCGGGCGAGCTCCTGATTTGAATGGGAAGATCGACCATTCGACGAGTGTCAATGACGTTCCCCAGACTGGCGTCGGTGGTGTTCAGGGTTGCTCCAACCTCTGCTTTAACTTCGATGGTGCTCGAAATTGATCCCACCTGCAACGTCGCATTCCGGGTTTCGGTCACGCCTACGCCCAGGGAGACGTCATTCATGACAAGAGTCTGGAACCCTTCCAGGGTGAATGTCATGGTGTAACCCAATCCCGGCTTCTGTTGCACAAATAGATATTCACCGCGTTCGTTCGTCTTGGTGGTCTGTACAATGCCGGTCTTGGTGTCGGTGAGCTTGACCTCAACTCCTGGCATCATAGCGCCACTACTGTCAGTGACCAACCCGGTCACTGCACTCTGCTGACCACTCATGACAACGGGTAAAAACAGCAGAATTAAGAACACTGCAAGTAAAACCCTTGCATTTCTCATTGATCCCTCCTAATGAATTAGTAAGTTACTTGGTGTATAGAAAGACTCTCGACGCGCGACATTGACGTCCGGACACAAGAAAGTGAACGATCGTTTTTCATATCACGTTGGGGAGTCGGATTCACGATGATAAATCAGCGGACTGTTAAGCTTTCGGGAAACTCTCGATGGGAAAATTGAGCCTACGGAGAACCGAATCCCGTAGCCTGACTCTCTCCTGCCCGTACTACCGTTGCATTGTTACTGAAAACTCGGCGAACCCACCATCGGTTAAGATGGACGCCTCCTCAGGCGTATATTCAAAGTGCAATCAACTGTCCAAAGACGGGACTCGGCTATATCATTGTCAGAATATGTAGTTATCACACTGAATACAAAGAACATAATGGGATGACCCTTGGGGGTTGATTCAACGTCTCTCTACGGAAGAAAAATCCACTTTTACTGTTTTTCATAGTATGGTCATCTGTTTTTCCATAGATTGTCCTCCATGATCCCGCGAACGGAGTCTGCCTGTTGCATGCTTGCTGCAACGAGAATCTTGAATGTTCGGGTGGGTCAAGAGTTCCGAGTCCAAAGTCCCAAGTCCAAGGTCCAAAGTCTAAAAAACAGTTCAAGGTTCAAAGTCAAAAACCCCAAATTGAACATTAAATAGGGTTCTCACCTTTCGTCCGACTTCTGATGTCTGACTTCCGACTTCTGAACTCTAACTTCGGACTTCCGACGTCCGGCCTCCGAGTTCATCCGGGGGCGCACATCTGTGCGCCCCTCCGGGAGAATTCCGGCCTCTGGCTTCTGGCTTCCGTTCATTTCCTCTGACAACTGACCACTGGCAACTGTTTCTTGAAACTTCCCTCGACAACCTGCCGTAGAGATACTAAAATCTCGCGGTTCTTCGTCAAGGACCGCAAATCCGGATAACGAATCGAGTGGGTGGGGAGCCTTCGGATGAGTTCCAATCACACATTGGCCGTGGAAAATGTTTCAAAGCGGTTTGACAATTTTACTGCCGTGGATTCGTTGTCGCTGCATGTTCCCGAAGGGACCATGTACGGCTTGCTGGGTCCTAATGGCGCCGGCAAGACCACCACGCTGCGGATGATCATGAATATCACCATCCCGGACAGCGGGCGCGTTACGATTCTCGGTCGGCCCATGTCGGAAGGCCTCAAGGAACATATCGGATATCTTCCCGAGGAGCGGGGCCTCTACCCGAAAATGAAGGTGGGGGAGACCCTGCTGTTTTTTGGTGAAATCAAAGGAATGACGAGCGCCAACGCCCGCGCCCAGATGGATTTGTGGTTGGGGCGGATGGACCTGTTGTCGTGGAAGGAAAAGAAGGTCAACGAACTCTCCAAAGGGATGCAGCAGAAGATCCAATTCATCGCCACCATCATGAACGATCCGGAACTGATTATCCTGGATGAACCCTTTGCCGGCCTTGATCCGGTCAATGCCGACTTGCTGAAAGACGTCATGCTGGAGTTGAAGAAACGCGGACGCACCATCATCTTCTCGACCCACCGGATGGAGCAAGTCGAGAAGCTGTGCGATGATATCTGTCTCATAAACAAGTCAAAGAAGGTGCTCGACGGAAGTCTCCGGGAAATCAAGCGCGGATACGGCAAGAACACAGTCATTGTGGCGTACGATGGCGACGACAGCTTCATGCACGACGAGCGGTTTGTGCAGGGATCAAATAACTACGGAAAGTATGCCGAGCTGAAACTCAAGCCGGGCGCCAGTCCCCAGGAGCTGCTGCGGTCCATGGTGGAGAAGACCACCATCACGCGGTTCGAGGTGGCTGAACCTTCGTTGAACGAGATCTTTAAGGAAGTAGTGGGCCAGAGCGTCGAAGAATTGAATGCCGAGGACCAGAGCAAACGTCGGGGGATGCTTGCGACGACGGTCCGGTAGGTTTCAGGTGCCGGGTGTCGGGTGTCAGAGAGAGGAAGCCAGAAGCAAGAAGCCGGAGGCCAGAGATTCAAAGTCCGATGACAATTCAAGGCTCCAAGTTCAAGGGTCAAAGTTTTAAGTTCCACCTCTTCCGGGTCTGACTTCCGGCTTCTGGTCTCTGGCTTCTGACGTCTGACTTCCGTTCCCCGACACCTGACACCTTCTCACAAAAGGAAACTCATGAAGAAAATCTTCTACATCGTCAAGCGAGAGTACATCACCCGCGTCCGCACCCGGTTGTTTCTGGTGGGGACCATCCTCACGCCGCTGATTTTCGTTGGAATCATTTTCGCTTCCTTCAAGTTTGCCACCATGCGGTCTTCGGATCAAAAGACCCTGGCGTTGGTGGACGAGTCCGGACGTGTCACCCAGCTCTTCACCAAATCGTTTCAAGACAAACTGGCCGATGGACGGCCGGCCTACGTCTTTGAGAACGTTCCCATCGATCAACCCATTGCAGACATCCAGGCCAGGTTGTCGAAGGAAGTCCTTGCCAAGAAACTGGATGGCTACCTCCTGTTCAGCCGCGATGTTCTTGAAGACGGAAAAGCGGAATTTCATGCGCGCAACGTCAGCGATCTGGGGGAGCGGTCCGTTTACACATCGACTCTCAGCAATGTGATCACGGGAATCCGCCTGCGCGATCAGGGGGTGGATCCCGAAAAAATTGAGAGTCTCACACGCCGTGCGAAGATCACCCTCTTGAAGGTGAGTGAGGCCGGGGATCGCGAGGACCGTGGGCAGTCGTTCATGGTCACCTATGTGCTGGTCATGATTCTGTACACCACCATCCTGGTATACGGGATCACGGTGATGCGGAGTGTCATTGAAGAGAAGACTTCCCGCGTGGTGGAAGTCATGCTCTCCGCGGTGAGTCCCTCGGAGCTGATGGCCGGAAAGATCATTGGCGTGAGCCTGGTGGCGATGACTCAGTACCTCATCTGGGCAGCCTCCGCGGCGCTCGTTTCAGTTTATGGCCTGGCCTTCATTTCGACACTGGCCCCCAACGCGGTCAGCTATATCCCCAAAATACCCCTCTCCGTGCTGGCATTTTTCGTGATGTACTTTATTCTCGGATTCGTCCTTTTTGCCGCGCTTTATGCCGCCATCGGCGCCATGGTGAACAACGACCAGGAAGCACAACAAGTCCAGATGCCCATCACCGTGCTGGTGGTCATTCCCATTTTGATGATGGGCCTGGTGATGCGCTCTCCGGACAGCTCCGCGGCGGTGAGTCTCTCGCTTGTTCCCTTCTTTACGCCGATTCTCATGTTCATGCGGATCACCGTGCAGATGCCCCCGGTCCTGCAAATCCTCGCCTCCATTGCCATCATGCTGGTCAGCATTGTATTTTTCATCTGGTTGTCAGCCAAGATCTATCGCGTGGGGATTTTGATGTATGGCAAACGGCCAACACTGCCGGAGTTGGTTCGATGGTTGAGGTATAGTTAGAACGAATCCGGACTCCGCAATCACTTGGTGCTTCCCAACACGCTCAGTCGCCGGCGGGCGGCTGCGGAGGCGGGTTCTACGTCCGTTGAATCCACGATGCACTGTTCGCAGTTGGTCTGTGCCGCCTTTTCATAGGTGGTCTTGGATTTTTCCTTCAATCCCAGCGTCTCTTCGCACTGGCCCGTCAAATACAGGACGGTCGCCTCGGTGATGCGGCCAGTGGAGTGGCTGGGGAATCCCCCGGCGACGATCCGGGAGAGAACGTTCAGGGCTTCGGCGTAATGGTCGCCCCTCATCAGCGCCGCGGCGAGATTGAGGCGGATCAGGTTGTCGAGCGCCGAGGGCTTCTTGTCATCCAGGGCGTCCCGGAGGCGCGCGATGAATTGCTCTGAAAAGACATTATTCCCAGCCGGCGATATCGACCACAACACAGGCTCCTTCGTCGTGGCCAGGGCAGCGGTCCTCTGACTTCCATCCACGGTTCGAATTTCCATGGAGAATCGGGTTCCCAGAGGAGCTTGTGCAATCGCCAACTGAAGTTGTTTCGTTTCCATCTTCGACCCATTCACAGACCGAATCATATCTCCTATCCGAATTCCCGCTTGCTCTGCAGGCGATGCCGGCCACACCCGGACCACCACCAGGGGAGCGGTCGGAAGGTTGGTATCGATGGTTCTCAGCCCGATGTCCGGCTGGAACACAGCATCTTCGGCATGGGGCGGCTCGTTCAGCTGCTTGAGTGCGGCCACCACCTCGTCGCTTGAGGAACTTCGCAACCGCACGACATTCAGGCGGTTCGATTCGATGGAGAGTAACACCCAGGTGGTTTGATCCCCCGCCTCCGGGAACCCAAGCAGCAGCAATGAGGCTCCAAAGTTCCGCGCCATCTGTTGCAGGGCTCCGGGTATCGGCTGCTGGACCTGACCCAAAGGATCCAGCGCATGAAAGGCATCTTGCAGCGTTTCCACCGTCAGATTGAGACGCTGGAGTTCCCGGTCCCTCTCCGGCAACTTCACGGGGATTACAAAGAAGCGATCCAGAGATGCCTTGAGGCGATCACCTATTTCCGCGAGATGGGTGGCCGCCACATCGCCTGCCGGCGCGCGGTCAACGACCACAACGGCGAGGGTCGGTTTCAGCCGCGCCTCAATGGAAAGCGTCCCGTCCCGGACAATTTCAACAGGAGCTTCATAGCCTTCATCCGCCGTTCGGACCACGAGCACGCGTTTACCGGCGCACACCATCTGTTTCAAAGGGGTCGGTCCCAAGCTAGTTCCCCCCAGGAGAACCGAGGCCGGCGAGGGGATGGACGTCACCGTCAGGGTTCCCTGATTGGTTTGGAGACTGATGAATGAAAGGGTGCGGTCGATCCACAGCGGGGTCTGTTCGTTCAGCTTTCGCAGCGAGTCGAGCGGAATTTCGAATCGGCGGGTCTCGGGGAGGAAACATTCCTTCTTGAAGCCGATTTCGCGTGATGTGCTGACATCGAAATTGGGAAGGACGACGGCCGAGGTGCGGGCAGGGTCCCACGCGGAGGTTGTGACCTGTTGCTGTGCAAATTGCGCGAGGGGTGGCGCCAGGGCTCGCATAACCTCGCGAAGGGGGCGCGAAGTGTCGAGTCGTTTGTCGCCGCCCCAGATTTCTACGGAGGGCTGGTCAAAGAACAGGACCAGGGGGAGACTCAGCCGCAGGAGCTGGACGTCGGTCCAGGAGAGGGTCTGTTTGGCGGCGAGGTCAAACTCACGGCGTTCGGGCGCAAAATCCGGCTTCTCGATCAAAACGTTATAATGTCCGGGGAAGATCCTCCACCGCTGGGCGATCGGTTGGAGGACGCCCACCTCCTGTTGATTGATCGAAATTCGCGCTCCCTGCGGTTGCCCTTGTACCTCAATGGCCCCCATTTCATTTTGCTGGATGTCCTCCAGAGTCTGGTTCTCCAGCGGCGTCAGTGTCTCCGCGGCAAAATTGGGGTTGAGCTGCAGCAATTTTCGAAAATCATCGGCGGCAGCCTCGTTTTTCAAAACGCGCAAATTTCCACGTGCCTCCAGGAGCAGCGCCTCTTCGTACACCTTCCGCTCTTCCGCCGACAGGGATTGCTGGGCGGCGATCGCCTCATCCAGCTGCTTGATCAAGGCCGCCACCTGATCCATGGCGCTTTTGAAGTTGGAATCAAACTCTGACTTGGCCTGATCCAGAGTTTTTTGGAGCGAAGCGACATCCGGTCGGGTCAGCGCGGCGACGGGGGCTTGCTGGGCCTCAATCGACGCCGGAAGGAGGAGCAGTGCCATCGCCAGGAATATCGATGTCCAATGAATCGGTCGGTGCATAGGGTTCAAAAGATTTTGAGAATCCGCGCGCTCTTGTGCGCCACGAGGAACATCTCGCCCGTTGCGGAGACGGCAAAGGTGCGAACGGATCTGAATTCGGGGCCCGGGTTCAGATCGCCCCAGGCAATCCGGGTGAGGGGCACCAGCTCAATCTTCTGGTCCGCGCCCGCACGAATTGCAAAAACCGTAATGGCCCGGTCTTCCCCGTCCAGCAGGAACAGCTGGTTGAAGGGATCGATGTAGAAGTCAGTAATGGTGGACACCCGGAGACCGCCGGAGTCCGGCGCGACGAGGCCGCGCGTCTCGCCGGTGGGACTGATGACGAGGATCCGGCTCTGCTTCGAGTCCAGAAGATACACGTTTCCATAAAAATCAAATTCGATGGCACGCACATTCTTGGCAACCAGGGAGGTCGCCGTGGTCTCTCCCGTCTTGCGTTCGAGCGAGTATCGGAGAACGCCCGGGAGATCGGATGCCGTGGCCCATAGCTCACCGGACGCCGAGAGTCCGAGGGCCGTGATGTTCTTCAGGCTGCCTTCCGATTTCCTTTGGGGATTGGGAAGGTTGAATGATTGAGGTTTTCCCAGTTCGCGGATCAGTTCCCCATCGGCAACGAACGTTTCCCCCGTCACTCCGATCCCCGCCCGCGCCATCGCCTGCGGAGCATTGAACGGAATACTCTCGATGAGGTCCCCATTCAGGCTGAAACGGTAAACCCGCTTGCGGTGTTTGTCGAAAACCACCAACTGCCCGGAAGAATTCACAAGGGCGGACCGGGGATCTTCAAACACCTCAGGCAAGCCGGTCGCCAGAGATTTTGCAAGAAAGGGGGCAGGATCCGGCGCTGCGGAGGGGAGTGCGCCGATTCGAGTGCGTTCCCACCGGTAATAAGTGCTCATCTGCTGAAGCGCCACGGCGGCTTCAGGACTCGAGCCGAAAAGGGTTCGGACCTGCTGATACTCCAAGAGGGCCTGCTCCGGTCTTCCCGTACAGGCGATGAGGTGAGCGAGGTGGAGCTGGGCCTCCGGCGCCTTTGGATTGTTGGGCCATCGCTTGACGAGCTCTCGATAACCGTCCATTGCCCGATTGAAGTGCCGCGCTTCTTCCGCGGCGCGAGCTTCCTCGAATATCTTTGCCGCATCGCCCCGGGGCGCCTCCGCGAATTCATGATAAGGAACCAGGACCCCTCCTTCGAGCAAAAGCGCAAGAAGAAGCGATGACCCCCAAGCCCTCCGCAAGCCTGATTTGCCGGGTTTCGAACCACTACACCGCCGTCGCTGCCGTTCAGCGATTACGTGAGTTGGAAGGATCTCTTCGATTGGGTTGTCAGGAATCAGGGTTTGCCTCGATGGATGAAGAACCCGAGGTCAATTCAGGGATTGCACCTGAACTTCTTCGGCCTGTGGGTTTCCTCGAATCAACAAGATGGAGCGAGCCTTCACAGCAATCGACTTGGTGATCTTGACCCCTTCATACGTCCCGCTCGACCAGCTGAACACAATCCGATGATTTCCCGCCGCGATCTTTGGAATCTGGGCGGGGTACGGGGGTGACAAGACGACATCATCGATGGCAATGGAGCAATTCTGGTAAGCGTTGTTCGACACCTCGACCGTTGCACTCGCGAGTTCAGGCACGGCGATCTCAAGGTTCTGATTCGCACTGAAGTTACTCTTTTCCAGCGCCTGGTTCAAGAAGAGGGTGCGATTGACCAGGCGGAGCGAGTGTGTCCCTTCGGCTAGCCTGAAGCCATGCTGGGCCGGTGTGATGTGGGTGAGGCGAGTGCGCCCGTCGTACAAATCAAACTCGTACGCCCCACCCGCGAATTTGAAGGTCAACGTCGCTGCGGACGGGGCAGGTCCGGAGGGCGTCGAGGAAACCTGTTCGCCCGACCCCTTCGGTGCTTCCGGAGGTTCCGGTGCGCCAGGTTTTCGCAGCCCCTCCGGCCGCGTGGCTGCCTTGTCCGGAGGCGGGGCTTCCACGGAGGGTGGCGTTGTTCTAAAAAAGCGGGGAAGCATCGAGTAACCCACCGCGACCAGGATTCCGAGGGGAACCAGCACGATCAGCCACCCTGCTTTTGATCGCGCCTTCCCTTTATGGGTTGGAAGGCGGTGTGCTTCCTCTACTTCCGCGGGGATCCGTTTCAGAGGGGCTTCGACCACGGAGGCCTCTTCAGAAACAGGAGAAGCGATGGTCAAGCCCAACTCCTGCGCCCTGGAGAGCTCCGGGACCGACTCGACGCGTGTCTCGGCAGCGGCCATGGAGGCGATCACCGTCTCAGGCGGCGTGGGATTTTCGCGATAAAGGATTCCTTTTTCGATGAGCCCAAGAATGAGCCGACCGGTCTCACAACGGTCCAGTCCGGAGTTCTCAATGACACGAAGAATCGAAGTGCGTCCATCGATAAGAGGAAGGAGTTTCGACTCCCGGGGCTCCAGGTTCGCCAGTCTTTCCTCGGGAACGATCTGCACCCGCAGAACGGCATCCAGGGGAGCCAGGTGCGATGAAATCGTCTGCCATTCATCCTTCACCCGGGGGCCCGACGTCCGGGGCACGGTCACGGGAGTTCCCACGGCCGCCCGGTGTACGGAGGTGGTTGCTCCTCCGAAGAGGCCGGCGCGCAACTGATTTAAAGTCTGCAGCAATTCTGCGGCTGTTTGAAATCGCTCCGTGGGGTTCTTTCTCAAAAGGCGGTCGACGGTCTGAGACAGGGGAGCAGGAACGTCGGGGCGCAAATCGGTCACCGCGCGGTGTTGTTCATAGACATGCTTGAATCCGATGGTGTATGCGTTTTCTCCGGTAAACGGCAACTCTCCGGTGAGGAGTTCGTACAGGATAATCCCGAGCGAGTAAAGATCGCTGCGGGCATCTGCATTTTCCCCGCGCACCTGTTCGGGGCTCATGTAGGCCGGCGTCCCCATCGTGACTCCGGCTACGGTCAGTTTGGTGGTATTTTCAAGCATCCGGGCGATGCCGAAATCCATGACGATGACCGTCCCGAATTCATCGATCATGATGTTGGAGGGCTTGATGTCGCGGTGGATGATGCCCAGGCGATGCGAATAATCGAGGGCGCGGCCAATCTGAAACACAATTTCAACCGAGTCCGCCAGGCTGAGAGGTTTCTCCCGGGAGAGGCGGGAGCGCAGGTCCTCGCCGGAAACGTACCGCATCACAAAATAAGTCAGATCTTCGGCCTCGCCGAAGTCATACACCGGAATGATATTCGGATGTGACAGCTTTGCGGAGGCCTCGGCCTCCCGCTTGAAACGGGCCACCATTTCATGGTCGCGCGCGAACGATTCCAGTAACACCTTGACCGCCACGCGGCTGCGCAAGACACGATGCACGCCCAGGTACACATCCGCCATTCCCCCGGTCCCGATCTTCTGTGTGATGTCGTATTTGCTCCCCAGGGCGTGCTTGAGCTTCCCGAGGCGCGGATCATCTGGGAGAGTCGTGTTGGAGGTCATGGCCAATGAGCGTGCGCGTTCAAAATTTCACGTGCGGGGATTAAGCCTCTACCCGAGCGTGCCTTATCGTACCACATTCCGGTGTCCGTTCGTATGGGGACTTACCGGGGGTGAAGCTGCAGCCACATCTGCACTTGCTCGGCCTTGGCTTCGTCTTTGGTCAGTTCGAGAAATTTACGGAAATAGGCCGTCGCCTGGGCATTGTCTTTCTTCTCATCCGCGTAAAGGGCGCCGAGATTGTAGTAGGGTTGGGGCAAGGCAGGACTGGCCTGAATGATGGCCTGGTATTGCTGGATGGCTTCGTCGATGTGTTTGGTTTGTTGTTGCAGAATTGCAAGTTTAAATCGTGCTGAAACCATTTTGGGATTCAGGGCGATCGCTTTCTGAAAGCTCGCGATGGCCTCGTTCTCCTGGCCGATCTGAGCGAGGATTTCTCCCCGCTCAAAATAAGCTTCGGTGAACTCCGGGCTCAGACTGACAACCTTGCCGAAACTTTCCAGGGCTTCCGCCTGTCTTTGGAGTTTCACCAGCGCCAGCCCTTGCAAATACAGGGCTCCGATGAGGGTCGGATTCAACCCCAGAGCCGCCTGGGAGTCGGTCAAAAGCTGTTCCGGCTCGTCGAGATGCGTGATGGCGATGATCAAATGGGTCTCGGCGTCGGCCGGATTGATCTGGTCCGCTCTCTTCAAGGCCCTGTCCGAATCCTTCGTCCTGCCGTTGAGGTAATATGCCAGGGCCAGCGCGCGCTGAACAGGGACGAGGTCACGGCTCAGTTTGGCTGCCTGTTCAGCCAGGTCCATTGCCGCCTGTGCCTCCCCGGTCTCTGTCAGAAAAGAGTGGGCTCGCGCCAGCACGACGCGCCAGCCCAGTGCTTCGGCTTGACCCGCGAAAAACGGGGCAAAGGTACGGTCGGCACTGAGGGCCCTCTGGAAGAGTTGCACCGCCCTTCCCGCGCTCGCAAATGAGAATTTCAAATATTCCGCCCGTGCCTGTTGATAGAGCGATCCCGTACTTTCCCCCGGGGGTGGAACAGAGGTTGTCGGAGGGGGTGGAACCACAGGAGCGGTGGGACGTGGAGTCGAAGGAGTGGGTCGTGGGTGTACTGCCCCGGCCGCTACCGGAGGGGCGGCCGCCGCAGCCGCAGGCATGGGAGTGGGCGCGGCGGGGGCTGAAGCGAGGGTGTCGTAGAAATAAAAATTCTCCATCATCCACGAAAGCAGCGGCTCAACAGCAGCGGAAGATGACTTCAACGCCGTGGTGCGCAAACGAAATAGATCTTTCCCATGGATGATGATGACTTCCCGGGCGGCTTGTGGTCCGACTTCCGAGGTGTAGTCATACCGGATCTCGACCGCCTTGGATTTGTGAAAAGTGATGAAGTCTGCCGAGTGGACCTGTGCGGAAGGGAAGTCCTTCTTCAGGACATCGTTCTCCACGTCGATGAAATCGTGTCCCATTTCATCGAGGGTGAGGGGGAAGTCGAGCGCGGTATGGAGGACCACAAAGCTGCTGCCCGCCCGATTGGTGATCTGGGCCAGGACATTTGCCGACGCGGCGGAGACCTCCCATCCCTGCGCGGGATACCAAAAGCGGAAATGGAACTCCGTCCCCGTGAATGGCAAATAGACCGGGGCGGCCACGTGTGGAGGTGTCCTCCCCTTTTTCTGGGGTTCCGGTCCGCTCCCGAGCAGCAGCAGGCCGGTGCCTGCCCACGCCAATAGGACAGTGAAGGACAGCACCAGGAGGCCAAGAGAATAGGGAACAGCCTGTTTGCGGCTCATCGTTGAAAATCGGCGACGGTATTCTGAAGGACTTCTTCGAGGCTGGTCACGCCGGAGGCCACCTTTTGCAGCCCGTTTTCGCGGAGGGTTTTCATCCCGAACTTGCGGGCCGTCGCCCGGATCTCGTGCGCCGGCTTCTGGGCGATAATGAGTTCTTCGATCGGTTCGATGATTTCGAGTGCCTCGAAGATGCCGGTGCGGCCGCGATAGCCGGTCTGGTCGCATTCCGCACATCCTGCGGGATCAAAAACCTGGGCTCCATCCAATACGCCCGGATACTGAGCCGAGATTTCCTTCAGGTTCACCCCTTTCGGGTCGGCAACTTTCTTGCACTTGGAGCACAGTCTTCTCAACAGGCGCTGGGCCAGCACAAGCCGAAGCGAGGAAGCGATTAAAAAAGGCTCGAGGCCCATGTTCAGGAGGCGCAGGACGGTGGACGGCGCGTCGTTGGTATGGAGGGTCGAAAGAACGAGATGCCCGGTCAGGGCCGCCTTCATGGCAATGTCGGCCGTTTCGGCGTCGCGAATTTCGCCCACCATGATAATGTCCGGGTCCTGGCGCAGAAAACTTCGCAGGCTGGCGGCGAAGGTCAGTCCCTTCTCTTCTTCACATTGGACCTGCACCACGCCGGGGATCCGGGACTCCACGGGATCTTCAGCGGTCAGGATGCAGTCGGCATCATCGTTCAGCTTGTCGAGCAGCGCATACAGCGTGGAGCTTTTCCCGCTGCCGGTCGGGCCCGTGACCAGGATCAGGCCGTTAGGCATTTCCGAGACACGGGTCACAACGCTGAGGGTGCTCGGATCAAACCCCAGGTCCGAAAGCAGCTTGCGCCCTTTGGAACGGTCCAGAACGCGTAGCACGATCTTTTCTCCCAACAACGAGGGCAAGTCCGAGAACCGGAAGTCCACCTGCTTTCCCCAGATCATGTCATATCCGATCCGGGCATCGACCGGGATGGAGGCGGATTCAATCGGGATTCCTGCCATGGCCTTGAGGCGCGCCACGACCGGAAGCTTCAGATTCTCGGGCATCACCCACTTGGTCTTAATGACTCCATCGATCCGCGTGCGGATCCGGAACTTGTCCTCGGTGGGTTCAAAATGGAGATCGCTGGCATTGGCGAGCACCAGGCGATTCAAGATCTGGTTGACCAGCTTGACGATGGAGGGATCGCGGATCGCGGCCTGGAGTCCGGCGGGATCCTTCCTCATCTTGTCGCGGTTCCGGTTGGCATAAGCAATGGCGGGTTCCAGGAATTTCTCAAAGGGCGCCTGAAAGTCCCGGTCAAAGGCGGCCTGGGCGGCGGCCTTGGCCTGTTCCGGATTGTTCAGGTAAGTGGGCGGGCCCGTCAGGTACTTCTTGTAATGCTGTTCAAGAGCGGCCACGATGCCCATTTCGTGGCACACAAGCGGCTTGATCAGGCATCCCGAAAGCCCTTCCAGCCATTGGATCACTTCCGTGTCCGTGGGATTGAGCATGCAGACATGGATCACATTCATTTCCGATTGGATGGGGAAGACGAGCAGCCGGGTGACCACGTCCGGTGGGAGGAGCTGGCTGACCATTTCCACGTAGTCCGGATAGACGGTCATCAGGGAGGGATCGACACAGGTGGTCCCGGTGATTTCCTCAAGCAACGGTTTAAGGAGGTCGGCAGCAAGAAGCTTCATTTCGACGAGGGCGCGTCCGAAGGTGATGGGGCGCGTCTTCTGGAATTCCCGCGCCCGAAGGGCCACCGGCTCGGAGATCCGCCCATAGCTGACCAGCAGCTCGGCAAGCTTATTTTCCAATTCTTCGTTTGTCACAGTCGATGTCCTGCAAGACCGGGGTTGAGACCGGAGGGCGGGCCGTCCCGGGCGGCGTGGTTACTTCACTTTGTCTTTGAGCTGGGAAATCTTGTCGGCCGCCTTTTTATGGTACTCCTCATTCGGGTCAGGCAGCAGATTCAAAGTCCGCTGGTATAGATCCATGGCCTCCTTGTAACGGCCCAGTCCTTCGTTGATGTATCCGCGCCGGAATGCTTCTTGAGCCTCGGCACGCAACTTGCTTCGCGCCTGCAATAAGAACTGCTGGGTGGGTTGATGGTCCGGATAAATGGCGAGGGCTTGACTGAGCTTGCTGGCGGCCTCCACCAATTGCCCGGCATTGAACAGGCGGACTCCCTCGTCGTAGAGAGGCTTCACTTTTGCCTCGAGCTGCGACTGGATCTGGCCCCGAAGGTTGGCGGCCTGAGGGTAGCTCGGATTCAAGGAGAGAACAGAATTGATGTCCTGGTAGGCTTTTGCCAGCGCACCGCTCGCGGCCGCGCTCTTCGCTTGTTCGAAGAGAGCCCGGGTGCGCGTTTCACGGGATTTCGCGGCCTGCTCAAAGTTGGCAAGGCTCTCCCGTCCTTTTTTGGCATCGGCGTTCATCGGATCCAACTGCAGGGCCGCATCATAGGCCTCGAACGCGCTCTTATAATCGCGTTTCTTCGAATCTGCTTGCGCGGAGGCGACCAGGGTATCGACCAGCGCCTTCTTGACGTTCGGGTTTTCCGGATCGAGGGTTCGGGCGTCTTCGAGAAGGGACTTGGCGGCTGCAAAATCCCCCCGCTTGGACGCGGCGGCGGAATCGGTGAGCAGCGTCTGGATCTTGCTGGCGCGCTCAGCGGCTTCCTGTTGGGCCTTCTCACGCGCCGCGGCCAGCTCCCGCAACTTGTCCTGGGCTTTGGACTGCAATTCCAGGGCCTCTCGATTCCTGGGGTCCAGGTCCGGCGTCAGCACAGCATTGGCCTTATCGAGGGCGCTCTGATAATCCCCGCCGGCGAAAAACTGCTTTCCCTCGAGCAGAAGCTTCTGGATGGTCTGTTGGTTCTCAGTGCTGATTTCCTTAGAACTCGGCCCCTCTGTTTTTGGCGGTCCCGAGAGAACTGCCATCAGGATAATCACGATGACAACAGCCAGTAGGCCTCCAAACCAGACGATCCTGGGAACCCGGCTGAACAGGCTTTTTTGTCTGGTTGCGGCGCCCATGGCTGGAGCCTGGGGGTAACCAGACGAGGGTGGTGGGCCCATCCCCGCCTGCGGGGCCGCCGACACCATGACCGGTTGTGGGGGAATGTACTCGCCGGTTTCGCTGTAGGCAAATCGCGCCGGGCCAATTTGAATTTCATCACGATGTTTAAGGACCTGGGATTCGACCCGGAGGCCGTTGACGAAGACGCCGTTTCGGCTTGCCGTGTCCACGATCGTGTGCTGGTTGTTCTGGTAGACGATCTTGGCGTGATTCTTGGAGACCAGATCGTCGTTAATGGGAACCTCCAGCCCGGCGGAGCGGCCAAATCGCAATTCGGGTCGATTTAAAGAGAACTCCGGCTGGGCCACCGGGCCGTCGAGTACGAAAAGCTTCGCCCAGGTGTAGGCGGAGGGAGGAGCGATTTCGACAGAGGGGGCTTCGACCAGGCCGGAGAAAATACCCATCACAAACGCGGTCCCCGGAACCAACTCCAGCTCAGAAACCCGTGTTCCCGCCGACCAGATTCCATTCTGGCTTCCCAGATCCTTAATCACGAAACGGTCCCCCTGGCGTTCAATCCGGGCATGGTGACGGGAGATGGAGCCATCTTTCAAAGCGACGTCGTTGTCGTCCAGGCGGCCAATCCGGATCACGTCTTTGTCCAGCGTGACACGCTGTTCGAGGACACCGCCGCGGTTGATCGTCAGAAATGGCATTAAAGAAACTCCTCTTTGCTCAAAGGAAGGTCAGGCGATCCGGTAGGGTTCCGGAATCCTGCGAGAGAGGTAACGGTGGATCCCGCTCGCAGACCCGACCACTTGGGCATCCGGGGATGCACACAGGGCATATTATTCTATCACAACGGCCCTTAGCCGGATTCCGAAGTTGAACCCCCGCTTCAGCCGTCAAACCTCGACCCGTGATCCAGGATATAGAATGCCGCGGGGTTCTCTACTTCGGAATTCAGGATTAGCGCTTCAGGCGGGCCTGTGCCTGCTGGATGCCTCGCTGGCTCTCCACGTATCGAGAATCAGTGGGATCGGCCAGTGCCAGGACCAGATTCCATTCATCGACCGCTTCGTCGAAACGCAGATAATCATAAGCCTGCTTGGCATTTTTGAAATGAAGGTTGATGGCATCATTAATCCGTTGTTTCAAGTCTTCCAAATGTGCTCGTGCCCGCGAATTGATCGGGTCCATCGCCAGGACCTGTTCATAGCGTTGTCTGGCGTCCCTCAATTTTCCGGCGGACTCCAGAGCCGCTGCGTCATCCATCATCCGGCCCACCGCTTGCGGTCCTGTGGCCCCGGGAGTGGTCACATCGGACGGAGTGGCGCTTCCCGTTGTGGGGAGAGAGCTTGAGGCCGGCGGGGGTTCAGCCGGAATGGAGGGGGAAGCAGAGGGCGGCGGGGCAGCCGTCACCGGCGCTGTGGCCTTAGGGGCTGTCTCCTGCTTGGCTCCAGGCGGTTGGCTCGGACCCTGAGTCATCTTGGCGACCACGACCACCAGGACCAGGAGAACCACAAACACTCCTCCCAGGATGATGATGGGCTTGGGCTTTTTTTGGGTCGGCTGCGATACCACCACCGCCGCGGGGGGGCGGTAGGGAGTGCCCATCGGCGGTCCACCCAGGGGCGGCCCCGCCATCGGCGGGGCCTGCATTGGCATAGGAGGTGCTTGTGCCATGGGGGATGGCGCCGGAGCCCACTGCGGGGGAGCCGCGGCTGCCTGAACCACTTGAAACATGAATCGCTGTTGTGCAAACCGGATTTCGCTCCCGGATTGCAACTGCACCTCACGAACCTCCTGCCCGTTCACAAAAGTCTTATTGGCACTCCCCAAATCAACCAGGACGTACTGGCCATTTTGAAAGTGGAGTTTGGCATGGAATCGAGAGACTGTGCCATCATTGATCGGGATCATATTTGTGGCATCCCGGCCGATCGTGGTGACAGCGGCAAAGATGGGAAATCTCATTTCGGAGCCGTCTTCCTTCATCCAGATGAGAATGGCGTTTCCACTCAGGGATGAAACTGCCTGCGTTTCACCATAATCCAGGGGCATCTGATCAAACCTCCCTTAGGATTCAATTCCGTTGATGCTCAGCAGCGGTTCATCCGCACTCACCTCCTGCTGAGCTTGATGGAAATCTGATCGCTTCCCCCGGCCTTGGTGGCCTCAAGCACAAACGGGGCACCCAGCGAAGGGACCGAAGAGAAGTCAAATTCCTGTGTGACTTGCGGCTGGGCGGCGAGGGCATTGATAAGGTCCAAGATGGCTTCAAGGAGCGGCTGCTCGCGCACGGCTTCGATGACATGTTTTCCCACGAGCTCGTTGACACGCATCCCCAGCCATTTCGACGCATATCCTTTGACCTGCATGATGGTAAAGTTGCCATCCACAACCAATTCCCCGACTTCCGAAGGGCCCGGGAGAGCGGGCGCCACCGGGGCGACGGAGACGGCCGGAGCAGGTGCCGTCGAGAGGGGCGTCGCCGGAATCCCGGGAGACGGAGGGAATGCGCCGGGACTTGGCGGAGGAGCAGTGTAAGGGGTCTGAACTGGTTGTTCCGGGCGCGGAGCAGCCATTTCAGGCGGCAGACTTGTTCGCTCGATCAATCGATTGATGCTCTGTGCCAGCGCGTTAATTTCGGCAAAACCCACCAGGCTATCGACACGATCGACATCACCTCGAATGGCAGATTCCGTCTCATCGCGCAGTCTCTGGAGCGGCTGGACGGTCATATTCGTGGCGCTCCACACCAGGGCGGCCCCGCCGATAGCCGCCAGAAAAACCACCAGCATAATCACCACCGTAATGTTGCCCCCGCTCTGCGAAAGGCCGGCGGGCGTGTAGGTGGTCCAGGCATATCCGATGATTTGTGCGTTCTCATTCTTGATGGGAAGGACAAGGTTATAGTCTCCCGATGCCGTGACGCCCTCCTCCATCAACCTGATTTGCGCAGTATTCTTGTCGATTCCCTCGATCCGGGTAACGACCTCGCCTGCCCTCGCGGCGGGGCTCAGCACCAGCCCGCCCGGATCAAGGATGGCGGACTGCCTGACCCCCTCCTCTCGCGAGATGAAGTCAGTATCCAATTGAAGCCGCTGATTGTTGGCGACGGGAAAATAATTCCTCGCGGCCAGCGAGTTTGTCAGGGCCAGGCCCCGTTCCAGCGAAGTCCGAACGACCGCTTTTTCCTGAATCCTCAGGAGGGGCAACAGGATGACCAGCAAAAGAAACACGAGCATCAGGGTCAGGAGCAGCGTGAATTTCGCTCGCCAGGCCATCCGGGGAAACCGGATCCGGGAGACCAGCTTCTTCTGGACTTGCTCCATCATCGGAGCGAGGAGCGCCTCTTCGGATGCAGGAGGGGCTTGAGGCGTCAGAACGGTCGTTCCCGAATATCCCGCCTGGAGATAAACGGTTCGGTCTCGCTCGCCTGTCGGGGGAACACTCAGAATCTGGGTGCCGCGGTCGACAGGCTGGGAGAGCGCAGGCAGCCGCGCGGTGGAATCAGTCCTCAAGGGCGCCGAAGGGGGCGGAGGCGCCGCCCTGCTGACCTCTTGCATTTTTTTTGCGTCCAGGAAGACCGTTTTGGATTCGCCGGGAGCAATAGAGGGCAATCGAGAAGTCGATTCAGCATTCGGAGATACTTCAGCGGCCGGAGGAACGGGTCTCTGGCTGATTTCCTGCATTTTCTGCGCGTCCAAAAAAACCGTTTTTGGCTCCGAAGGCTCAGCGGCTGCGGGGGAAGTCTCAGGCACGGGAACTGAAGAGGAAGGTGGAACAGGTGGGGGAGGCATCGGTTCCACTTCAGGCGCGGGGGGCTGAGCGGAGTCGAAGGATGGAGCGGGTTGCGACCCTTCCGGCTGTGGCGTCGAAGAGGTCACGGTCCGCGTGTCGCGGGATCGGCCCGACGGAGCCGTCGGGGGAGGAACCTCCTCCGTCGATTCGTCTTCGCCCTTCGCCTGGAGAAAGGTAATCCTCACATGGCCGATCTGAAACGTATCGCCATGGCTCAACCATGCCTCGGTGATCTGACGGCCATTCAGAAATGTTCCGTTGCGGCTTCCCAGGTCACACAGTCTGACGCCCTGCGCAGAAACGTCGAGTCTCGCATGTCGCCGAGAGAGCTTGAGGTCCAGGAGCTGGATATCGCAACCTGTTTCACGCCCGAGAACCGTGCTCGGAGACAGGAGTTCGATGGTCTGTTCTCGGGTCGCTTCGATTATGACGATTCTGGGTGGCATGCCAGCAAGTCTCCCCGTTGTGTTCCGGTTCTCTGAATGGTGCCGGGAGGCAATTCAATCACCCCCCTGGCCTTCCATCCCCCCCAGAACATCCGGAACGGCGCAGCCGCAGGAAAAAGGCTCATCACGTGCAAAGTTCCATCGACAAAGACCACATCGATCTTCATCTTCATAAAAAAAGTATGGATGGCGCCACATCGGGGAATGAACAAGCCACGCCCGGCCTCGAGTTCCTTGATGTTGAGCAATCCTTTCATTCGCGATGCATGGGATTGGGCCAGCCACGCCCGGTCGGCGAGCTGATGACCCGTCCGCGTGTTGACGATCCGGAGAGTCTCCGCCTCACTTCGGTCCATAAATCATCTTGAGGATCAGCGGGCCGATGAGAATGAGAAACACCGCAGGCATGATGAAGATAATCATGGGGAATATGATCTTGCTGGCAGCTTCGGCCCCCATTTTCTCCGCACGCGAGAACCTTTCGGCGCGCATACGTTCAGCCTGTGCCCGGAGCACCGGTCCAATAGAAGCGCCGAGCTGATCCGCCTGGATCAGGACGGAGGTAAACGAGGTTACCTCCACCATGGCACATCGCTGTTCCAAAGCGCGGAGTCCGTTGGCGCGCGTCGTCCCCAGACGGATGTCCTGCAGGAGCGTCCGAAGCTCCTCCTGCAAAGGCCCGGACGGCCCCTTATCCACGACCCGCTGGATGCCGCCTGTAAAATCCAGGCCGGCCTCGACCGTCAGAGTCAACAGATCCACCGACAGGGGCATGGCCCTGAGAATCTTCGTCTGCCGGTCCTTGATCATGGATCCGAGCCACAGGTCCGCGAAATAGAATCCCATCACCGCCGCCAGGACCACGCCCAGAGGCCTCTTAAAGGTATCGACGGCAAGCGCCAATAACAACGGGATGGCCACAGTGAAAAACACCTTGGCAGCGAGAAAGTGGTCCACCGTCATCTGGTCGGTGACCCCTGCCTGAACCAGCTTTTTCTGGACACCCTGGCGGTACTCTACCAACTTGTAGCGCCGCATGGATCCCGCATAAATATTCCAAATGGGGAAAAGCAGTCTCAGCACGGGCGACTTAATCTTTTTGCGGTCGATGGTCTCCACGAGGCGGTCGCGAACGAGGCGAGCCTCCACGTCAGGGTATAACTCGGAAACCAGCAAGTAGGCGGCAATCACGCTCATCGCCAGTATCACAAGCTTCCACAGGTTCCACACTAACTGTGCGTCCATGGTGATCCCCGGGCCGGCCTCATTGACGAAGCCGGAATTTAAGGTTTCATTCTCCTGCGATGCTCTGTGCGATCCAGGACTGGGCCATCTGGGTGAGCAGGTCTTCAATCTTCGGCGCGACCATCCGATAAATAACTGCCGCCAACAGCCCGAGCATCAACAAAAGTAACACGTACTCAAAGATCGCTTGTCCGCCCGCGCTGCGTCGCCGGGTCCTCCAGAGTCTGCTGAGACGTGTCTGCATCCACGACAGGCAATAACGAAATTCCATGCAGCCGGGCAGGGCCATCGCTCACACCTCAATCTTTACAATCTGCATCATCATCCAGTAACCCATGCTCACCAAACCAGCCACGAGGAGGATTACAATCCAGCCGAGCGCCGTCGTGTACAGTGGTTTCACAAACTCGGGATCCATCATATAGAACATGAACACGACCGCCAGGGGCATGAGGGCAATCGCCCGCCCCTGAAACATCCCCTGGGCCGTCAGCGCCTTGATCTTGTTTTCCACCTTCTTGCGTTCCTGAATGGTATGGGAGATGACGTCGAAAATCTCCGTCAAATTTCCTCCGGTCTCCCGGATGGTCACCAGGGAAGTGATGACCATCTTCAAGTCTTCAATCGGCAGACGATTGGCCATATTCAACAGGGCATCATCGAGCAGCACCCCGAGCCGGGTCTCCTTCACGACGATGGAAAATTCCTCCGCAATCGGAGGTTTGATTTCCTTCACGACCAGGTCCACGGCCTGGGGCAGACTCAGGCCGGAGCGCAGCGCGCTGGCCATCAAGGTCAGGGTGTCGACCAATTGGGCGTCAATCCGATCGAACCGGCGTTTGCGAAGATACTTCACCACCGTGCGCGGAATCAAATAGCCGGCCACGAGGCCCACCAGGGGAAGCATGATGGAGGTGTAATCAATCATCACACCCAGCGCCGCTAACCCGAGCATGGAGCCGATTAAAATCTGTCGGCACCGCCTCGGGGAGACGGTCTTGCGCTGCTCCGAAAATTCATTGGACATCCACTGACTGTACTTATCCACGTTCGCATTGAAGCGCTCCGCCAGTGGAGGGTAAAGTTGATAACCAATGAAGCCGACCAGAATCCCGAAGATCAGCACCACCAGCCATCTGAATATCAGGAAAAATAGGTTCACAGCGTTTTCTCTCCTTCTCCTCCCAGGCGTGAGGTCAGATCAGGCCGTCTGGATCAGGAATATCTCCCTGGGAATGGTGATGCCCCGCTGCTGCAACTTCTCGACAAACCTGGGCACGATTCCCGTGGGCACGAACTGCCCCAGCACTTTTCCCTCGGGGGACATTCCGGTTTGCTTGAAGATGAAAATATCGGACATCGTAAAGACACTGCCTTCCTGTCCGGTCACCTCGGAAATGTGGGTGATTTTACGGCTGCCGTCCGCGAGGCGCGACTGCTGCACGACAATCTGGATGGCCGAAGCGATTTGATCGCGGATGGCTTTGGACGGCAGGTCCAGTCCCGCCATCAGGCTCATGGTCTCCAGCCGCGAGAGGGCGTCGCGCGGCGTATTGGCGTGGACGGTCGTGAGCGATCCGTCATGGCCCGTGTTCATCGCCTGGAGCATGTCCAGGGCCTCGCCTCCGCGGCATTCGCCCACCACAATGCGGTCCGGCCGCATACGCAAACAGTTTCGCACCAGATCGCGGATCGTGATCGCTCCCTCTCCCTCGATGTTCGCCGGTCGGGATTCCAGACGGACCACGTGGTCCTGGGGCAACTGCAGTTCCGCCGAGTCTTCCACGGTCACAATGCGCTCATCCGCGGGAATAAAGGAGGAAAGAATATTGAGCAACGTCGTTTTTCCAGAGCCCGTGCCGCCCGAGATGACCACGTTTTGGCGCGCCCGGACCGCCGCGGCCAGCAACTGAGACATCTGATTCGTCAGCGTGTTGTACTGGACGAGGTCTTCGACCTTCAAGCGCTTTTTGGGGAATTTGCGGATCGTCAGACATGGCCCGCCCAGCGCCAGGGGTGGAATGATGGCATTGACGCGGGACCCGTCGGAAAGGCGGGCATCCACCATGGGCGATTTTTCATCAATGCGTCGGCCCAGCGGGGCCACAATGCGCTCGATCACCCCGCGCAATTGTTCGTTGGTCAGAAACCGTGACTTGCTCAGCTCGATCTTGCCCCTGCGCTCCACATAGATCTGGTCGATGCGATTGACCATGATTTCCGTGATGTCCGGGTCGGCCAGCATCCCTTCGAGAGCGCCCAGCCCGAGGGCTTCGTCAAAGATCTCCTTTACCAGCTCCTTGCGCTGTTCGCGGGTCGCCGTCAATCCTTTTAGCTCTTCATCCAGCAGGGCGACTATCTTCATTTCAGCGCGCTGCCGGACCTCCTGGACCTTGGTGGGATCCTGGCTCACGAGGTCCGACTTCACAATTTTCAGCTCGTCCACCAGCCGTTTGTGAATGCGCAGTTTCAGGTCGAGGAACTTCTCTTCCGTGGTACGCTCGCCACTGATCGGGACCACCACCCCGCCGGCGGCGGCAGGCACCGGTCCCGCGGAAGCGCGAAACTCGGGCGCGGGCGCACCCCGCTGTTGCCGCGCCATGGCCCCCAGTCGGCGGAAGTCGGTCCGCAATTGCTGGTGAAGCATCTGGCTGGTGGCGTCGATGGCGCGCGTAATCGCATGCCGCGCGTCCATGAGCACGAGCGGCGTGGCCATCGACATGGACAACGAAATCGCATCTCCGTCCTCAGGAATCTGCACGCTGAGGGGAAAGTTCAAACTGCGTTCCATGACCTCCGGACTCACCAGGGCCTTCGCCGTCACTCGATTTGCGACGACCCGGAAGATTTCGCGGGCAAAATGCAGCGACTGGAGGTATTCCAGCTTGCGTTTCGCGCGCGTCACTGAAAGCATGTCGGGAGTCACCAGCAGGGCAATGACGTCCGAGTTGTCGAAGATTTCCAGGTTGGTGGAATCCAGATCCGTGGAGGTGTCCACCACCACGTAGTTATACCCCCCTCGGACCAGGTTCATAATGCGATTGATATGGCCTTCGTTGATAAGCTTGCTTTGGAAGGATTCGTTAATCGCCACTAAGACATCGATGCCCGAGGAGTGGTGAGTGAAATAGCCCTTCACCAGGGCAGGCTGCAACCGGCCCAGCAAGGGGATGAGGTCGGCGATGGCCTTGGGTTTGTCGACGCCGAGCAATTGGGCCACATCGCCGGGCAGCGGTAGGCCCATGTCGAGCAACAAGACTTTTCCCTTGCTCTCGCGCATGAGGCTGATGGCCAGGTTGACGGCGAACAGCGTTTTGCCGCAAGCGCCCTTGCCCGAATGGACGGTGATAATATGTCCCGCGGATTCCGCGCTCAATGTCCCCTCTCCTCCGCTCAATGGCCCGCTGGAGTGCGCAACAACTCCGATCTCCACGACCTCCGGCCGGGGGTCAGAGTTCCGGATTCACTACTTCTTTTTCTTCGTTTTCTTGGTCTTGTCGTCTTTCTTGGTGTTGACGTCGGGAGTGCCCATTTCCTTGTCCGTCGCCGTCAGATCCTGGTATTGATCGAAATTCTTCTGGGTCTGCCCGGCTGCGTTTTGACCTGCCTCGGCCGCGCTCCTGACGAGGCGAGGCGTCGCAAACATTACCAGGTCAGTCTCATCCTTCCGAAACGCTGAAGACTTAAACAAATTTCCCAGGGCCGGAAGGTTCCCCAATGCCGGGATCTTGTCCACCTGGAGGCTGTCCTCGTTCTGAACGAGCCCGCCCAGAACAATGGTTTCTCCTTCATGAACGAACAGTTTCGTGTCCACCTGGTTCTTCACAATGCCCGGGGGACTGTCCGCCGTCCCCTGTCCGCTCAGACGGCTGGCCTCGATGGAGATCGCCATGGAAATGTTGTTCAGCTGGTCGACTTGGGGGAGAAAGTCCAGCTTCAACCCGAATTCCTTATACTGGACGGAGAACTGACCCAGCCCCTGGGCCACACGGATCGGAATCTCCCCTCCCACGAACAGGTGTCCTTTTTCTCCGCTGCGGGTGATGATGGTGGGATTCGAGAGAATACGTCCCTTGCTTGTCGACGTGATCGCCTGCAACTGCGGGAGGCTGATGGTGCCCGTAATCGGGCTGAGGGCCGCTCCTCCTTTCGACTTGAAACTCAAGGGGTTCAGCGAGACCGGAGTGCCCGACCATTGCACCCCCAGATTCCGCAGATAGGCCCGGTCGACTTCCATGATCTTTACATCCAGCTGCACGGTGCGGATTGAAGAGGCCTGTTGCTCGTCCATCAGTCGTTGCGTTTCCTTGGACATTTTCACCAGGTTCAGAACGTCCTTGCGACCCGCGACGACTTTGTTGATCCGATCCATGTCGTCCTGGGTCAAGACCTCCCCATCGATGACCACCTGGGACCCGACCGCGCGAAACTTAATGCCTTCAATGGTTCCAATGATCTGCTGTAATTCCTGCATGGTTTGTTTCACATTGGTCGGGTTTATATAGATCTGGATTTCATCCCGCATGGCCCCTTGTTGGTCCCACAGGATGAGCTTGGTGATGCCCACGGCTCGGCCAATCATCAAGACCTGGGTGCGTTCCTTGATGATCTCGATCTGGCACACCTTGGAATCGCCTATGGATATGTTGCCGATCTTATAATTCATCGTGAGGGTCTTCTGGTCTCCCACAAACAGGGTTTGGTCTTCAGCCCACGTGGTCTGAATTCCGGCCAGCAGGAGCAGTACGCCCAGCAATCCCAGGGCTGGCCCGAAATAATGACGATTTTCTTCCTTCCAAGTTGTCTTTTTCACCTTACTACCCACCTTTCTTTTGAGCGGGCAATGCGCCTCATTCACTGATTTCGCGTGCCGCTCATTCCCGGGTTCCTCGACTTCTGAGATCACTGTCCACGAATCTCGCGCCAGGCGGCAGCATGCCTCGGAACGACAGGCATATCCACCTTCAGCACAGTAATGGCCGTGGAATTCTTCAACTCGACCACCGTGTCCTTCTCCAGATAGGAGCGCAAGACGAGCGTGAGGTCGCCAATATTCTGCGCCAGTATCAGGTCCTGCGCGTTTTCCGGGGTCATGGCGAAAGTCACTGAAGTATAGGCCACGCCGGTCGTATCCGCCTTGCCCGGGTTCCCCGTCTGGCCGTATTGCTCGAGCCGCTGTTTCGCCTGGGTCCGTTCCTGACCCGAAAGATTGAATGCCTCTCCGGTGTCTCGCCCCGTCGCCAGGACGAGGACATTCTGGAAAAGTGTCATCGCCTGGGACTGCTGGTTGGCAGCAATGGACATGGGGTTGGCCATGGCGTTTGCAGGAAACGAGCCGAATTTAACCAGGGCCACGATGTCGACGTAGTTTCCCGGCTGGACCAGCGTAGCCACACCGTTGATATCGTTGACTGCAACGGTCACCGCCCGTTTCCCGCGCGGGACCTTGAAGGCCAGGCCGGTACCCCTTCCATAAGAACTCAACTGCGTGCCGGAAATCTGCGAGCCTTTCAAGACAGGGACCGTTGAGACCTGTCCGATCACCAGTCTCAGATCCGAGAGGGGTCCGGGCTGGAGATACTTTTGTGGGATTTTCGCCAGCTTGACCTGGCTCTCATCGATCGGCGTGTTTGCCAGGATATCGTCCGTGGCAACCACTGCATCCCGGGGAGTGGCGAGTTCGAGCAAGGCGGCCTCCCTGGTGTTGAGGTACACGGCAACGAGAATCACGGCGACCACCGCCAGAAGCAACGACATCAAAACCCGTGGTTTGATTTTCATCAAAGGCCTCTCTTAGAGTTTCATTATCAAATTATTCACTGAGATCATCGGACATTCACCAAGAACCACCCATTCTCGAAGCAAAGAAACTCCGCCCACGATGCTTCTCTCTTTCACGGACTGCATGTCGCAGTCAATCCCCACGGGGCTACCCCGCCCAGGATCGTCGTTGGACAATATCCTCCGCCGGGCTGCGGTCCCGCCTGGGCGCCGACGCAACTGATATGGGGGAACTTTGGTTCGGAAAAGGGATCGTGCATAATTGCTCGCATCTGCATCTGCATTGTGGTGACTGGGTTCCCGTCGCCGTCATGTCCTATGACGCAATCACACGATCCCGTGCAAGGAGTTCCTTGGCCTTGTGCGTTGTTACTGGCATCACGGAAAGTGGTCCCAAAATCCGGCAACGCGCCGCCCCCGGTCCCCCGGCTCAAATGAAAGTTCCGGCTCACCCGCATGGAAACGCCGGAGAGGCTGCCCTTAAAGAAGGGGATGAGCGGAATCGTCTTATTGTCCCCGCCGCTCATCCCATTGGTCAAGGTCAGGGGCTTCTCGAGATCGGAGGAACTCAGGGTAAACGAATTATCCTTCTTGTTCTGATCCCGTGACTCCTTAAACGCGTCGTAGTACGCGTTGGCGGTCATCTGAAAAAAGGTGTTGTGGACGATGAACAACTGGTAGATGGCGGCAATGATCATGAACATCAGGAACATGACAAAGAGGGTTTCCATGGTCGACTGGCCCGCCTTCGACGCCCAGGAACGCGGTCGAGAAGTACCTCGCTTAGCCCTGCGGGTTATGGCTGCTCTGTTGGTGAGACTGAACATCCATTCCTCCACACATCTCGAATGCCCTGACGGGCAAGCGTGCATTCCCCTACTCTATCTGCTGAATTCCAATCCTTCCGTCACGAATCGGTCCGCCAATAGCTTTCCTCGAGAGCTCGCCTGCCTTGGATCGGTCGACCGCTGCAAACTCGAACACAAGTTCGTTGCCTGCTCTTTTCCGGCGTCCTCCGGGGGGACATCCAAGGCCCCGGGTAGAGCCGGGCCGGGTTCGTCGCTGTGTCAATGAACCAGCGGGTGCCAGAACGGGATGTTCGTGCTAAATTCACCCCCTACCACACAGGTCGTGGCAGCGCCAAAATCCGTGATGGCTAATTGCCCGTAGGTGATGGTCGTCGCGAGATAACCCATGTAGTTTGTGAAGTGGTCCTTCATGGGCAACATCCGCGTCGAATACCCGTTGCTGTGAGCGTCGCCTTCCGGATCTAATTCGCCGTTGGTGGGTTTTGCCAGGGCCACCGCAGTCATCGCGGGAAGCCTGAAAACGCTGGGCAGAACGGGCGCGCCCGTTTCGCTGACATGCGCCCACCAGAAGAAATTAACCGTTTCATGGCCTTTCTTGGCCTTGTACCAAACGGTGCTGAGGTCGATGGCGCCGTGCGTCGTAAATGTCCAGGGGGGCGTGTAGCCAATATAATAGGTGTTTTCGCCCTCCATTTTAGACACTTTGTCCTTCTCGATCAGCTCGGCGGCCGCGTAAAGCACGGGGTTGCTGACATAGTCCACCGACTCTTTCGGGAAGAGTTCTTTGACGTTGTAGTTGGTTACCTCGATCGCCGCCGACGCCGCGTTCTCATTCCCCAACTGGTCCTTGATCTCGAACAATCCCTTGTAGATCGGGTTCCCGACCTCCCACAGGATATCGGAGATGTCGGCCAGGGGCTCTAAAGTCAGGGTCCAGTACGAGGACAAGAGTGCGGCGGGGATGAATACAAAGTTGTGCTCGTAGTCATTTAAATCGGAAAGGCCATTGAGCTCGGAGGCCTGTTTGGAAGCGCCCGTCCAGGCGCCGGCGTCGGCGACCATCTGGAGCTTGACCCGGCGGTTAATCGCTTCCCCCAAATTGACCACGAATGCCAGGAACAAAAAGAGCGTCCAGAAGGCAGCAATAAAGAATATCGTGGTTTGTCCCCGCTCATTCTGAAGGCGTTTCTTCGCGGGTTGCATCGTGAAAATCCTCCCCACACGGTTCAAAAACTGGTTCTCGAATCGATTTCAATCGGCGCGGTCAGCCTTAGTAGTTGGGCTTGTTGTCTCCCTTTTCGTCGTTTTCCTTAATGGATTCCTGTCTCATGGGCATGCGGGCGATGATCTTGATTCCAGAAGAAGAGGCCCCCGACAGGAGCCTCGGGACGCGCAAGCTCGTCTTGTAGGTCACCTCGATACAAGCATCTTTGTTGTCTCCCCCGCCGCCACTTCCGCTGATGCCGTGACAGGATCCTTTGTTGACATCAACCCCATCAATGTCGCCCAGAATATCGGTATTCCACTTCATCGCCCGCAATACATCCTTGGCAGCGTCTTTGGCCTTGTCCATGTCATCGCCGTTGTCCACGTTCACGGACCAGGCACGGGCGGCCGCAAAGGCGGCGTAATTGGTCAGCAGCTTCGTACTGGCCACCATGGAGATGATCACCAGGGCATAAAGCAGGAAGAAAAAGATCACAAAGTTGAGGATGAATTCCAGGAGTACCTGGCCCTTTTCGTTTCTTCTTCTTCGGGACGCGCCTGTCCGGACGCCTTCTTTTGGGAGATTGGTCATTTTTTACAGAACCACGGCATTGATTATGCGCTACCCCATAGCGCTGTCGTACGCCCTGAGGGGAAATCCCTGCATCGGCGGCCAGGCTTGACGAGCTTCTGAAACAGAGGCGCGCTGCCTATCAAGTCCAACGTACACCTACACTCTTGATGGCATCCAGGCCTTCGATGAGGGGCAAACATTCGACAACGGGCCGTCAGTTTCCTTGGACCGTGGAAACGTTCGTGATGGCGGCCTGAATGTTCTTAATGAGGTTGCTCACCAGGTTCTTGAACGTCGGAGAAAGGAACATGGCGATGGCAATCAACAGGCTTACCATGATGACCACGATCACCAGATATTCCAAGGTGGTCTGCCCGCGCTCTTCCCGGAGTTTTCGGCGGAGTGCCGATGCTCCAAACAATCCCTTCCAGGACCACTTCACCGCTGCTTCACTCAAATGCAACAGCTTGACGAACATTCTGTCCTCCTTGACTGATTGGGTTCGCCTACCCTGAAGACAAGGCGAACGGTGTTAAGGGTTGACCGGTTCCTCAAAAAAGAGCCATGGAATAAGGCAAATTCCCGGTGTGAAGTGGCGGGAACTTGATGCGCCCTGCTCGCAGGGAACATCTCGCATGCCTCCGAAGAATCGTGCCGCTACCACTCCGTGAACAACCACGTGTTTCGAACAGTCCCCCGTCAAAGGCTGGCTGAAGTCGTATAAACGGAGATAACCGCCTTGATAATCAGCCCAACGACCTGGATCCAACGGGGAACCACAAATACAAAAAGAGCGATCGTAATTCCGCCCACCAGGATAAGGAGGGAGAGATACTCAAATAAGGTCTGCCCACGGGTCTCTCGAAGCTTAAGCCTTCGTTTCATTGGAGCTTTATCGAGAACAAAGCCTCTAAAGAATCTTAAGGTACCGTCCGTGCAAGGGATTTTGCGACGGTGCCGAATGCGCCGGCCAGCACCTTCCCAAACTTCATGAAAACATAAAGGACAAACACAAAAAATATCAGCAACAGGACGTACTCAAGTAAAGCCTGGCCTTTTGAAGTGTGTCGTTTTTGAAGTAGCGAGAAACGGAGTCTCTTGCTCATCTTCTGGCAGTAAGCGACAAAGTAGTAGGAAGGATGATCAATATACGATTTCTTAACATCTCGGAGTATGTCAAAAATGAATTGTCGTGTCAAGCACCGGTCTGCTGACCTGTCCGGCCCTTTTGACAAATATCACGCAGGTGGAGTCGAGGAATCGTCGCTGCCAGTCGGAATCTGCATCCAGCACATAGCGCAAAGCGAAGTGGGGAGGGATCATGACCCATTGAATCTGATAGCGAGCGAAGACTTCCTTCCAATTGCCATGGCCGCGACTGCCCTGGGGGGTGCTGAACAATTCAACGTAATTTCGCGTGAATGTCTCCCCATAAAAATCAATCCGTCCATCCACAAATACCCTGATATCCGGATAGAAATTGTAAATGAGGTATCCCCCCAGGGTTAATTCGTTGAAGACGTTTCCTGCGGGTCGATCGCTCTTGAGATACTGCAGGGCCGCCGTCGGATAGTCCTCGCCGGAGAATTGAAAATTCATCATCGGCCGGCCTCCCAGGATTCCATGGTGAGCTACGATCCAGATGAAAACGAGTAGGAGGGTTGAAGAAAGAATGGGAATCTTGACGTGTCGCTCTATCGCGACCACCCTTTCAAGGCGATTGAACATCCGCTCCAACCGGTCTCGAAGCCGAGGGACCTGAGCCAGCCACTCCCCCAACGGTGGCTTCAGTCCCTCGAGCAAGCGGGCATAAATGGGAGCACAGATCAAAAGCATGATGGGGATATTCCGTAAGGATACAAGGCCAAGGGCAACCCACGCGCTCAGCAAAAAGCACTCCTCCGACCGAAGACGATAATGTGAATACCTTATCAGGAATAAGAGTGAAACCACCGCCAGCAGAAAAGGCTGGAAGACCGCTATTTGAAAATGTGGGGAAGACAGTTCGTTTTGAGAGAAGACGAGGTCGTGGACCATCCTCAGATACCTAAATAGGTAGGGGTAGATGGTGTACCCGTAAGGGTTGACCAGGGAAGCCGCAAATGTGGCGGCTGCCAAGACTCCCGTGTGTTTCAGCTTTGAAGTCACCGCCGGCCGCCGCCCTGCTGATGAGAAAATGTATTCCAGCAATGCGCTGCACCAGAAGATCAATACCAGGATCAGCCCTGCGACAAACCCAGGGTGCATGTTCACCCAGAGGACCATCAGCAACGGCAGGGGCCACAGCCTCTGGGCCGGGATTTTCCCCTGCAGAAACGGATCCAGAAAAAAGACAAACAGAACGGAGAACAAGTACGACATGACGAGGGGCCGGGCCGTCCAGTGAAATTTGCTTCCCAGGAGGACGAATAAAAGCAGGGCGAACGAGAGGGTGAAAGAGAAACCTTCCCGCCGGAGATGTTTGTACAAGAGGGTGTAGCTTCCGGCGAGCATCAGGACCACAAAGAACGCGACGCCATTCAAGCCGAAGCGGCGGTCCAGGGCGCCAAAGATGATCTCCGTGCCCCACTGCCAGGCGACCCATCTTGTGTCGGGCATGGAAAAGGAAAAAGGGTCTTGATGCGGAATCTGATGGGTGTTCAGAATAAACTGTCCCGTGCGGATATGCCACCCCGGATCTCCATCCCGGAAGAGGTATAAGCTTGGCCGCCCGAAAAGCATGATGCACACCAGGGTCATGAAGCACACCTGTGCCGTCGAAGGGAGCAGCCAACGCAGGAACCGCCATCGATCTTTTGCAGCGTCGTGATCGCCGGAAGGAGGAGGCTGAGGATCTTTCATAATGGAAGATAGGATCGTCCCATCCAAAGTGGTCGGAAGAGATAATGAATTCCCATTCGAGGTTGATGAACAGGGGCTTTCATTCGAACCGCGCGTGACCGGAGTCCTGAGATTCGCCGACGCTATCCCATCTCCTGACGAATGAAGATCACGCAATTCTCATCGAGGAAGACGCGCTTCCAGTCCGGGTCTGAATCCAGCACACAGCGCAATGCGAACTCTGGCCGAATCATCACCCACTGGATATGGTAGCGGTCAAACACCTCCTTCCAGTTCTCTTTCCCGTTCACCGCGTTGGGGGTGTTGATGAGGTCAACATATTGCTGGGTGAAGGCCTCGCCATACAGGTCTGTCCGGCCGTCCACAAACACCTTGATGTTCGGGTAGAAGTTGTAGATCAAATATCCCCCCATCGTCCACTCGTTAAAGACATGTCCTGGCGGCCGGTGGGTCTTCAGAAACTCAACAGCGGCCGCCGGATATCCCCGCTCCTCGAGAAAACGGAAGTCCATGAGCCGTTGGCCCCCCCAGTACCCGTGATGAACGACAATCCAGATCAGGATGAGAACACAGGCGGACGAGGAAAGGTGTCGATTGAACTGGCGTTCCAACGAGACCGCCAACTCGAACCGGCGGATAAACCGGTCGCCTCCAGCTCTGATCTTCGGCACCCTTGACAGGCCTTCTGCCAGGGGCTGCTTGAGACCCAGCAGCATGCGGGCATAAATGGGGGCGCAGATCAAGAACATCACCGGGATATTTCTCAGGGAAACCAGTCCCAGAGCGATCCAGATGGTCAGATTGAGCACCTCATCCACTCGGAGCTGGTAGCGGGAATAGCGGGTCAGGAAGATGAGTGCTATGACTGCGAGAAGAAAGGGTTGAAAAATCGCCAGTTGAAAAATGGGGGAAGTCAATTCGTTCATCATATGGAGGTGGTGAACGGTTTTGAAATACTCGTACAGATAAATGTAGAGTTTATATCCATTGGGATTGAAGAGGGTGGCGGCAACGGTCAGGGCGGCCACTCGACCGGTGCTGACTATCTTGAAACGCAACGCGGGCCGCTGCATGCTCTGCGCGAAGATATATTCGATCACCGAGCCCAGGAAAAATGTTACAACCAGCGTTACTCCAGCAATGAAGCCGGGATGCAGGTTCACCCACAAAACCATCATTACGGGCAGAATCCACATCCGCCGTGGAGCGATTTTTCCCTGGGCGAAGCGGTCCAGGAAATAAAAGAACGGGATGACGAAGAGATAGGAGACCACGTGCGGCCGGGCAGCCCAATGAAAACTGCTGCCGAGAATGACAAATAGAAGGAGGGGAAAGGAAAGGAGAAATGAAAATCCTTCATCCCGGAGCAGTTTATAGAGGAGGGTGTAGGACGAGGCCAGAACCAGAACAATAAAGAGGACCACGCCGTTCAACCCATAACGCCCATGGAGCGCGGCAAAGATCGTCTCCGTTCCCCACTCGTAGGCCACCCACCAGGCATGAGGCATGGAAAACGAAAAGACATCGGAATGGGGGATCCTGTGAGTTTCCAGGATGTGCTGTCCGGCGCGGATGTGCCAGCCGGGATCGCCGTCCAGAAAGTAGTACTGGCTGACCCGCGAAAACAGCATGATCAGGAGCAGAGTAATGAAACAGACCTCGGCCGTCGAGGGGAGGATCCAACGCAACCATCCGGCGGGCGCCTTGGCAGGGGGAGAGGTATCAGCCAGAGATATGTGAGCCTCATTCATAGGGATCAGGCCGGAGTCTTCAACTCCCCGATTGCGGGGACGGATTTGCCCCATTCGACGGCGGGACGTCAATATCGGATTGCCGGGTCTACTCCTCCGGTTGATTCGCCCTGGGTCATCGCGTTCATTTTAGCATTTCCTTTCGCCTGAAAATCGCGCAGTGCTCGTCCAGCAGCAAACGCTCCCATTCCTGATCGGCATCCAGGACCAGCCGCAAGGGGAGATTCGGGCGGATGAAGACCCATTGAATTTGGTATCGGTTGAATACCTCGCGCCAATTCCCGGTTCTGTTTTCAATCTGTGGAGTATTAATCACATTTAGATAGAGTCGCGCAAAATCCGCCCCGTAAAAATCCAGCCGTCCATCGGCAAACACCCGGATGTCCGGATAAAAGTCATAGAGGAGATACCCTCCCATGGCCCATTCATTAAACACATGTCCCGAGGGCCGGTGAGTCCGGAGATAGTTCATCCCGGCGGCCGGATAATCGGATTCGTCGGTGTAGCGAAAATGAAGGATCTCCCGGTCTCCCCAGTGCCCCTGGTGCGCCACACTCCAGACCAGGACCAGGAGGACGCCCACAAGGAGAACGTGGCGGTTGAAGAATTGCTCCATCGAAATCGCCCGCTCAAGGCGGCGGCAGAAAGTCTGGATGCGCGCCTGAAGCCGTGGCGCTCGCGAAATCCATTCCTGAAAAGGTGAATTCAACCCCCTCAGCAGGCGCGCATAAATGGGAGCACAGATGAACATCGTTACGGGGATATTCCGAAGCGAAATCAAGCCAAGCGCAATCCAGACACTCAGGGTAAAGGTCTCCTCCAACCGGAGCCGGTAGCGAGTGTACCTCACGAGGAAAATCAAAAGGAGAATGGACGCCAGGTAGGGCTGGAAGACGGACATCTGGAAGATGGGGGAAAGGAGTTCGCTGACCGGGAGAAGGGTGTGAACCGTGCTAAAAAATCGAACCAGATAAATATAGATTCCGAATCCATAGGGATTGACCAGCGAGGCCAGCCAGGTGGCGGCAGCGATCACACTGATTTGGCGGAGTCGTGCTCGCTGGGACGCACGCTGCTCCGCTCTGGAAAAGGTGTAACGCAGCGCGGCGCTAATGAGAAAAGTGAAGAGGAGGATTTCCCCGGCGATGAAACCGGGGTGCAGGTTCACCCAGAAGATCATCAGTATCGGGAGGAACCACAGTCGTCGGGCCGGAGTCGAACCTTGAGAGAACCGATCGAGAATGAAGATGAACAGCACCACAAACAGATAGGACACCACCTGCGGCCGCGCCGCCCAATGAAAACGGCTCCCCAGGATGACGCAGAGGAGGGTGAGAAATGAAAGAGTAAAGGAAAACCCCTCGCGCCGGAGCAGCCGATAGAGCAGGGCATAGCTTGCTGCCAGGATGAATACAACAAGAACAATAATGCCGTTCAGACCAAAATGACGGTCCAGAGCGGCGAAGATCACCTCTGTTCCCCACTCGTACGCGACCCACCAGGCATGGGGCATACTAAATGAAAAGATGTCCTGATGGGGGATGCGGTGGGTGTCCAGGATGTACTGGCCGGCGCGGATGTGCCAGCCGCGATCGCCGTCATAAAGAAAGTATGGATCCGTGCGCCCGAACAGGAGAATCAGAACCAGTGTGAGAAAACAGATCTCAGCCGTCGAGGGGAGAAGCCACTGCAGCCAACCGGCAGGCTTCTTTGAAAAGGCAGGAAGAGGAGCCGTGGAAACTTGTAGGTCATTCATATCCATCGAACTCGAAAGGAGGTCTTCGGATGAGCCGCGGAGTGTCGGCACAATCGTTCCGGAGCCTGTGGAACTGGTCTCGCACGGAATACGGTTCCGGCGATTTGTCTTCAACCGTCATGACATGTCCTCCGGTTTCTTTCTGACAAAAATCACGCAGTGGTCATCTAGGAAGCGGCGTTCCCAAGCGGGATCGGCGTCCAATGCAAGACGTAAGGCAAAGGTCGGCGGAATCATTACCCATTGGATCTGGTAGCGATCGAATACTTCCTTCCAGTCGTCTTTCGCGGTTTCACCCTCAGGGGTATTGATGAGCTTGACGTACTGGCGTGTGAATGCCTCTCCGTAGAAATCCAGGCGTCCGTCGGAAAAGACTTTCATGTTCGGATAGAAGTTATAAATGAGATACCCCCCCATCGTCCACTCGTTAAAGACGTTTCCCGAGGGAGGGTGCGCTTGAAGGTACTGCAGGGCGGCCGCCGGATAACCCCATTCCTCGAGGAAATGGAAATCCATGACTCGCTTTCCACCCCAGTATCCCTGGTGGGCTACAACCCAGAGCATCATGAAGGCAAGCCCCAACGAAAGCAAATGGCGGCGGAAATGCTGCTCCATCGATATAACGAGTTCGAGGCGGTGAAACAATCGATGCAAAGTGGGCCGTATTTTCGGCAATTGGGAAAGCCATTCAGTAAAGGGATCCTTCAGCCCTTGGATGAGGCGGGCATAGAGGGGGGCGCAGACCAAAAGCATCACCGGGATGTTCCTTAGGGAAACCAAACCCAAGGCAACCCAGATGACCAAGGTGAGCCCCTCATCCACCCGAAGCTGGTACCGGGAGTACCGCAACAGGAAGATGAGCGCGATCACAGCCGCGAGGAAGGGCTGATAAACCGCTATCTGAAACATGGGGGAAGAAAGCTCATTATGGCTGAGGGCTATGTTGTGAACGGTCTTAGAATACTCAAACAGGTAAACGTAGAGCCGGTAGCCGTATGGGTTCAAAAGAGAAGCTGCAATGGTTGCAATGGCAATTCCCCCGATTTGACGAATTCTGAGGTTGATAGCTGAACGCGCTTCAGCGAGGGAGAAGGCAAGCCCGAGCACGTTGCCAACTAGAAATGTCAAGATCAATAAGACCCCTGCCAGGAAACCAGGATGCAGGTTTACCCACAGGATCATCAGGAGCGGCAGGGCCCAGAGCCGCTTGACCGGAATGGTTGCCCGCATGTACCGGTCGAGGCGGGAATAGAAGAGGGTGACGAACAAGTAGGACAACATGAACGGTCGTGCCGCCCATTGAAATTCGCTTCCGAGGATCACAAACAAAAGAAGAGGAAATGAGAGGCAGAATGAGAATCCTTCACTTCTTAAAGACTTGTAGAGGAGGGTATAAGTTGTAGCCAAGACAAAGACCACAAAGAGGGCGATGCCGTTGAAGCCGAGGTATCGATCGAGGGCGGCAAAGATGACTTGAGTGCCCCACTCATAGGCGACCCACCAGGCGTGGGGCATCGAGAAGGAAAAGATATCGTGATGAGGGATGCTCAAGGTCTTAATGATGTACTGACCCGTTCGAATATTCCACCCGGGATCGCCGTCTCGAAACAAAAATTGACTCAGGTGGCCGAAGAGCATCAGAAAGATCAGCGTCCAGAATAACACCTCAGAACTGGTGGGGAAGGTCCACTGGAGCCAGCGGGAAAGAGTTTTTGCTCTGCCGGTCTTAGGCGGATCGGCTAAGATGGAAACCTTCATGGACATCGACCGTCCCCCATCAGCTCATTCTAGGCCAGTCGGTGGTTCGGTTCATGCGATCGCATTCTCATGGGTCCGCCTTCATCGTACGACCTACGTCGCAGTTCTTGGTTTCAAGAACAGGAAGCGCAACTCACGAACGGTTTGCCGCTCTGGGCTCAGTGTTCGACGGGCAGCATCCGGTGGCTCTCAGCTCTCCTTCCGGATCGGGGTATCTCTTATTCAACGGGTCAGGAACTGAAGCGATTTTTTCAGAAGGTTCTCAAAGGTCTGCTCGTTGCCCTCGTTGTGCAGCACCTCGCGAACGGCCTTGTCCGCCAGGGCCGCCGGATATCCCAGGTTCACCAGGGCGGAGATGGCGTCGTCCTTGACGGGGTGGACGTGGGCCGGCCATTCTTCAGGCGGCGCCTGACTGGGAGGCGCCAGCGTGCTCAGCTTGTCTCGAAGCTCGAGCACCAGTCGCTCCGCGGTTTTCTTTCCCACCCCGGGGATATGAGTGAGCCGGACAATATTGCCATGCTGAATCGACGGCACCAGTTCGTTGACGCTCATCCCGGAAAGGATCGCAATCCCCAGTTTCGGACCAATCCCGGACACGCTGATGAGTTTTTCGAAGACCTGTTTCTCAGTCCGGGTCAGGAATCCAAACAGGGCGATCGTCTCCTCGCGAACATGAGTATGAATATGCAGGGAGATCGGGGCGCTGTCGTCAGGCAGCTCGTAGAAAGTGGAGAGAGGGATCGTTACGTCGTACCCGACTCCCCCGACATCGAGGGTCAGTTGATTGGGCTGTTTACTGAGGATCTTCCCGGTGAGGTGGGCAATCATGAGATGATCGTTTGACCGCGAGCATTGACCCCGTTCTTGTCCCCCCGAGCAGTGGACGGGCGGTTGCGTGTCGAAGAGGGCGGAGGGAAGGCGTTTTCAGGGCTCGAACAAGGACAGGGAGGATCGTGCCTGCCCATCGGCCGGGCTATTCAGAGAGGTCAATCTGATCGATGATCCCGACGACGGTCATATCGATGGGAGAACCCGGCCGGCCGGCAGCGGTCATCGCACTCCATCCTTCCTGCACCACAAGAACCCGTTCCCCAATTCCCGCATCCACCGCATCCAGCGCCAGGACCACTTCCCCCCGGTCCGTGCCGTCCAGGTTGAGGGGCTGCACCATGAGGACCTTTCGCCCCTCATGGCTGTGCGACTTCTGGGTAGCGATGACGTCCCCGATTACCCGGCCGACGATCATGAGCAACTCCCGCGAATTCGTCGTGTGGCGCGATCCGCCTCGACAGATCGCTTTACAGATACTGGATACTCTTCTCAGGTGTTTCGATGCGATCCACAATCGCAATCACGGTGCATTCGGTCGGCACATCGCGGGGGAAGGCCAGCGAGGCTTCCTTACCCCGGCACCAATAGACCACCTCGCCAAACCCCGCCCCGATGGAATCCACCGCCACCAGGGGACGGCCGCGGTCCTTCCCTTCCCGGGTGATCGGTTGCAGCACGAGGAGCTTCAAGCCCTCCATGGAGGGATTCTTGACGGTACAAACCACATTTCCAATGACTCGTGCGAGCTGCATCCTGGCTTCAATCCCGACTGAATCATTCAACCCGGCAGAAGGGCTCCATCGAGGCCACCGTGCGCGCTGACTCACGCGCTCGGATCAATCCGTGGAGTACCTTGGGTTGGAAAGGGAGCCTGCAGGATCAGGGTTGCCGCGATGACCCTGCTCAATGTATTTCCACCTGGTCAACGATTCCGATGATCGCAGAATCAACAGGGCAGTCCTTGCACCCGGAAGCATTGCGCGCAGAACTTCCCGCCACGATCAGCACCTTTTCTTTGAATCCTGCCTGCACGGTGTCGACCGAAACCACAAAGTTGCCCTCATCCTTGCCGGTCGCGGCATCGATGGGTTTAACAATCAGCAGCTTCTTGCCTTCCAGTCGCGGGTCCTTGCGGGTGGCGACGATGGTACCGACTACACGTCCCAGGAGCATGAATTCCTCTCGTCTCGCCCGTATGCCGGCGAGTTGACGAAACCCCGGGGGGTGCCGCGGGGAAAAGGCCTGAGGTCCAGGCAGTGCGTGTTCGACGCAAGGCCGCCACCCCGTCCAGCCGCCTCCCGAGTCGGAAAGACGATCTACTTGGCCGCCTTGCCGATGGGCAGAACGTCTTCCAGGTTCGAGTGTGGGCGCGGAATGACGTGCACGCTGATCAGTTCCCCCACGCGCCGTGCGGCAGCAGCGCCCGCGTCGGTGGCGGCCTTCACCGCAGCCACATCGCCCCGCACAATAGCGGTGACGTAGCCCGAGCCAATTTTTTCCCATCCCACCAGCGTGACTTTTGCGGCCTTGACCATGGCGTCACTGGCTTCGATCATGGCAACGAGCCCCCGTGTTTCAATCATTCCCAATGCTTCACCCATGAACTCCTCCTAAAATTTTCCCGACGAATGTCTCTGTTTGGAATAGTGGTGCGCCTGAATCCTTACTTGCGTTGTGCGAGAACCTGCTGGATCAGGTCGATGAGTTCCGATTTGGTAACGGAGATGATTTCTCTTTCGCTCCCGGCCTCGGAAGGGCTGGCTGTCTCAGCGACCACCGGGCATCCGGGAACGAACTGCGTTGGTGATTGGATACCGTAGACAGAACCTCGTCGCGCGAAAAGTTTATCTACTTCCTCGCGTGAAAGCAAGTTTTCACGCCCCAATATTTTCACGACCAGGTTGATGCGGGCAAAATGTTCCACCGTTTCCGTCCTGAAATAGGCCTCATTGAGCGAGGCGCCATAACAGACCACCCCGTGGTTCGCCATGAGGATGGCATCGTAACTGGGGATCAGCGGCTCCAGGGGTTTCGTAATATCCTCGGTGGCGGGAGTCCCATAGGCCGCCAGGGGGACACAGCCGAGCGACAGGATGATCTCGGAGCATAATGCCCGGTCGAGTGCCATCCCTGCGGCAGCGAACCCGGTGGCGACCGGCGGATGACAGTGCACAACGGCATGAATGTCCGGCCGCAGGCGGTAAATCAGCAGATGCATGGGGAGTTCGGTGGACGGCTTGCCCTTGCCCGAGATCTTGTGGCCCCGCAGGTCGGTCCTGACGATCTCGTCGATTTCCATGAAGCCCTTGGAGCGCCCCGAAGGCGTGGCGATTATCTCCTCGGCGTTAAACCGCACGGAAATGTTCCCATCGCTGGCGGCCACATACCCCTTCTCCCACACCCGGCGCCCGATCTCGAGGATCGCCCGAGCCGCTTCTGTTTCAGTCTTGAACTCGAATTGCGTCATGGAAAACCTGGGTCAGTCCCTCGTTGCCTCAGGGGCAGCCAGCCCGGTCGCCCTGCTTGGGGAACCTCCGGATCATGTTTTTGAAATACTGCGCCGGTTACTTAAAGCCTCGATGAAAAGACTGAGGGTCGAAAACTAGCCCGCGTCCTTCAAATCGCGGCCGCGCTTGCGGGCGACGCCGGTCTTCTGGGCGGCCTTGATCACCCCCTGGGCAACGGCCTTGGATACGCGGGCGTCGAACACCGAAGGGATCACATAGTCCTCGTGGAGTTCCGAGGGGCTGATGATGGAGGCAATGGCCTCGGCCGCTGCGAGCTTCATGGCCTCATTGATTTCCCGGGAACGGCAATCGAGGGCGCCCCGGAAGATCCCCGGGAAGGCCAACACATTGTTGATCTGGTTGGGATAATCGCTGCGGCCCGTGGCCATGATGCGAACATAGGGCGCCGCTTCTTCCGGCATGATTTCCGGCGTCGGGTTGGCCATCGCGAACACAATGGCATTCTTCGCCATCCGCTTCAACCATTTGGGTTTCACCGTCCCCGGACCGGAGAGGCCGAGGAAAACATCGCAGTCTTTGAGCGCGTCCTCCAGGCTTCCCTTGAAACCCTCGTGGTTGGTGTGTTCGGCATACCAGTGTTTGGCGACATTCATATTTTCAGTGCGACCCTTGTAGATGGCTCCTTCCCGGTCGCACCCGATGAAGTGCTTCACGCCGTAAGCCATCAGAATCTTTGTACAGGCGACGCCCGCGGCGCCGACCCCCGAAACGACCACCTTCAATTTTTCAGGCTTCTTTTTGACGATCCGCAAGGAATTGATGAGGGCGGCCAGCACGACCACCGCAGTCCCATGTTGATCGTCGTGCATGACCGGGATATCGAGTTCCTTCTTGAGGCGCTCCTCCACCTCGAAACAACGCGGCGCGGAGATGTCCTCCAGGTTGATGCCGCCAAACACCGGGGCGATGGCCTTGCAGGCCGCGATGATCTGTTCCGTATCCTGCGTTGCCAGGGCGATGGGAAAGGCATCCACGCCGCCAAATTCCTTGAAGAGCATCGCCTTCCCCTCCATCACCGGCAGGGAAGCCTCCGGTCCGAGATTTCCGAGGCCGAGGATGGCTGATCCATCGGTCACCACCGCCACCGTGTTCTTCTTGATGGTCAGGGAATGAACCTTGGACTTGTCTTCGGCGATCGCCAGGCACACCCGGGCAACTCCGGGCGTATAGGCCCGAGACAGGTCGGCGCGGGTCTTCAATGCGAATTTTGAAGTCACCTCGATCTTGCCCCCGAGGTGCATCAGGAAGGTCAAATCGCTGACATTGACAAGCTCCACATCCTTGAGATGCGCCAGTCCCTTCACGATCTGTTCGCCATGCTTTTCATCACGCACGTTCACCGTTATGTCGCGGACGGTGAATTCCGAGGTCACTTCCACTAAATCGATGGCCCCGATGTCGCCTCCCGTGCGGCCGATGACCGAAGTCACGCGACCCAACATGCCCGGGCGGTTGTTGATGTTCACGCGGAGGGTGATGCTGTTGCTGGCAGTCGGTACGGTGTGCATGAGAACCCTTTCACCGATGGATTCTTTCACTTTGGAAAAAATGATCGGACAACCAATCTCCCGGGCGTTGTGAAATCATCTCACGACCCGCGCTGGCGCAATTTAAGAATCATTCGGTAGGATTCACGGCGGCAGGAAGCGAGGGATTGCTCAAGTAATACGACAAGCTTTCAAGGGACACCTTCAGGTCCACCGTCTTCAACTTCACGCTGGTGCTGACGCGCAGCCGGACGGGGGCGAAATTCAAGATCGCCTTCACACCCGTATCGCACACGAGGTCGACCACTTTTTGAGCGGCATCGGCGGGCACCGTGACCACGACGATGTCGACCCCCTCCCGCCGGACAATCTGCTTGAGTCTCTTGATGTCATAAACCGGCACGCCGGACCTCGAGGTCGTCCCGATCTTCTTGGGGTCCTGGTCAAACAGTGCCACGATCCTGAAGCCCTCGGTGTTGAATCCGGCATAGTCACACAGGGCGCGGCCCAGATTTCCCGCTCCGCAGATGATGACGCGATGCTCCTGGTTCAAGCCGAGTATTTTGGTCAGGTGTTGCGCCAGGTGACCCACCTGGTATCCCACACCCCGGACCCCGAATTCACCGAAATAGGCGAGGTCCTTTCGAATTTGAGCCGAGTTCAGGTGGAATTGTTCCGCCAGCGCCCGCGAGGAGATGGTCTGGACCCCGCTCCGGTCGAGAGACTGCAAACACCGCAGGTAGACGGAAAGGCGTTTGGTGGTGAGTTCGGAGATCTTTTCGGATTTCATGGATGACGGTTCGGTTGTAATTATTTTCCCAAGTAGTTTAGCATAGGGGAATTTGGTGTCAATAAAAAGTGCGGACAGGTCTTTTCATGGGAATTTCAGGGCTCGACCAGCTGCCCAAATTGGAAATTCATCTGCATCTGGAAGGCTCGGTGGAACCCTCCGATATGCAGACATTGGCGCGGAGAAACCATCTGCCGGATGAATCGTGGCCCCTCAATGCCTTTGAGGAGAAGTATCGCTATGGAGATTTTGCGGGCTTCCTGGGGTCATTTAAATTCATAACCGAACATTTGACCACGCCGGCGGATTATGGGTGGATCGCCTCGCAACTCGTCGAACGGCTGTACCGCATGCAGGTGATCTATGCCGAGATCTTCCTTTCGGCGGGGGTCGTGCTTAAGCAGAAGAAGGATCTGGATGCGGTGGTCAACGCCATCACTGCCGCTTCAAGAGAAGAGGGGGAGCAGTCGGGCATGCATGTGAACTGGATCCTCGATGTCACACGACAGTTCGGCGTTGAGTTCGCCGAGCGCGTGGTCGAAGCGGCGGCCCGTAGCCGGAAGAGAGGGCTTGAGAGTATTGTCGGGGTCGGCATGGGAGGAGACGAGAATTCTGTTCCGGCCCAGGAATTCAAGCATGTTTTTGATGAAGCGCGGCGTCAAGGTTTACATGTCACCATTCATGCGGGTGAAGTGGGCGGCCCGCAATCGATTTGGGAGGCGATCGAGGTGTTGGGCGCGGAGAGAATCGGCCATGGCATCGCCGCCCGGCTGGATGAGCGCCTGATGAATCAATTGAAGGAACAATCCATTCCCCTGGAGTGTGCCCCCACCTCGAATCTGTGCACGGGCGCGATCCAAAGGATCGCGGATCACCCCCTGCGGATGTTCTATGACCGCGGTCTGCGGGTCACTTTGAACACGGATGACCCTGCGCTGTTTCACACCGATCTCCTGCGCGAATACCGCCAAGCGGCCGCTCATTTCCAGCTGGCTCGCCGGGACTTCATCCAGTTGAACCGCAACGCCCTCGAGGGATGCTTTGCGAATCCGTCCGAGAAGGCAGAGGTCCAACGCCTGTTCGAGGAACAACTTCGCGGACTGGAGGATGCTCCATAGGGCAGAGAAGGCCAACCTCCCGCATCCCGGGCCGACCTGGAATCAGCTGGAATCAGCAGGAAGGAAGAAATTGACATCTCCCATCCTTGGAAATAGGATGTTTGGAGCATTTGAAAGGGGATGGAGTTCCCCCATAACCGCCTCTCCGGCTGATGACTCCTGAACATTGTAGAAAGGTGTTTACGCCGATGCACAAGATTGCTTTCCTGGCGTGTGCGGGTGCTTGCGGAACCCTGGCTCGATACATCCTTCAAGGTTGGGCTCAACGCGTCTTCGGAGGTGAGTTCCCCTGGGGAACTCTGGTCGTAAATTCGGTGGGTTGTTTTGCGTTTGGGCTGATTTGGGCAATTGCCGAGGAGCGGTTCTTAATGAGACCGGAGTGGCGGGCCGTTCTGCTGATCGGATTTCTTGGCGCGTTCACCACCTTCTCGAGTTTCGTTTTCGAAACCGCTGAACTTTTCAGGGATACCCAGTGGCAAATGGCCATTCTCAATCTGGTGGGGCAAAACGTCTTGGGATTGGTTTTGTTCTTCCTGGGGTTGTTCTTGGGAAGAATCTTTTAGAGGGGGTGGCTGGGCATGAAATTGCCGGCAGAAGCAGAGTTACTCAGAGTCTTCATTGGTGAGAGCGACAAGTTTGGGGGTCGGCCGCTCTACGAGGTCATCGTCGAAGAGGCGAAAAAGAGAAAAATGGCCGGTGCCACCGTCCTGCGAGGGGTTCTGGGTTTTGGAGCCAATAGTCGCCTCCACACAGCCAAAATACTGCGGCTGTCCGAGGATCTTCCCGTGGTCATCGAAATCGTGGATGAGTCCGCGAAGATAACTGACCTGTTGGCTGCTCTGGACCCGATGATTGGTGAGGGATTGGTCACGCTGGAAAAGGTTCGTGTCATCGCTTACCGGCACAATGTTTAAAGAGGCTTGTGGTCATTGGCCGGGACCTTTGCATTGAATGACCGATCCCGTTGTGGCTCTCTGCTTTCTTCAGCCCAATCGTGGGCCATCGCAATCTTAGCAGCACCCCGATTCATCGGGGTGCTGTTGAAGCGTGTGCTCCAAGGGCAGAGCTTGGCCTTTCTCTCGATTTTCTTCCCGCGGCGTAGAATCCGTATTATAATTCTATCCCCTGTGGCGTCGTGCAGGGCCTGCGGCGACGTCACCTATTTGCTTGCGCCGGAGAGGTGCCAGAGAGGCCGATTGGGGCTGCCTGCTAAGCAGTTTAGGGGGCTAAAACCTCCTACGAGGGTTCGAATCCCTCCCTCTCCGCCATTTGCATGCCACGTTGCATTTGGACCCGTTGCCACGCGTTCTTCCATTCTGAAAAGAACACCTCTATTCGATATTCGGTGCCAGCCAAAGCCTGGGAGTGGTGGCGGATGGGACCTGTGCCCGGAATGTAACTAAGCCCGGTGGGACAAAGTCCATCCCGATCCCGCGGCAATCAGGACAGATCAATGCAACCGGACCGACTCCGTCACTCACCTGCCGTTATTGCGTGGACGTACTTGTATGTCGTCTTCTTGTATGTGGCCTGGGTTTTGGCATGGCTGCTGGAACGGGCCCTGGAGCGTCGTTCCGGCTGGATAACCACCAGCGGGGGGCAATTCGGCTACTGGTTTGTAATGAAGTTGCTGCTGTGGATATTTCCCGCCCTCATCCTGATTCGGCTGTCAGGCCGCCCGTTAGGCGAGGTCGTGGGACTTCGGCGACTCCAATCAGCTCTCCTGTGGGGCACGGGGGTTGGACTTTGCCTGGGAGCGGTCGTATGGATACAAAGATCGGTCACTCACCAGCCATTGTTCCATCCTGTCTTGAACTGGCCGTTCCTCAGCGGGGTGTGCGTGGCGCCGATTATTGAAGAAATCACCTTTCGCGGGGCGATCCTGGGAAATTTGATGCGACGACACCGTTTTGCGATCGCGAATTCCGTCACGGCTTTCCTGTTTCTCGGCTCACACCTTCCCGGCTGGTATTTTCAGGGCCGATTGCTTCACATGCTCACTCGCCCCGTCGGTGGAGGACTCGGAATCCTTTTTCTGGGCTGGGTATTTGGGTTTGTAGCCCACAAAAGCAAGTCGGTCGCCGGCAGTACCTGGACGCACTTCTTGAACAACTTCTTCAATGCATAGGGCGGGCGGATCCTCCCGTCGGACAATCGGGGACATCCATTCAGGAGGGTATGCACCCTCAGCGGAATAGTTTCCAGTATCTTTCAATCACCCGCATTACGTTGATCGCAGTCCCTCTTCACACCTTGGGAGTGAATTGAGCCAGCTCGTAAATACCCAGGGTCTTTTCAAGCCCGGCCACACGTTCGACGACGCCCTCGAATCCAGCCTTCCCAAAGAGCGCATGTTCCTTGTCCTCGAACTGGTCTCCCATCACGTCGAATTCCTGTGCGGAGACGATGGATCGAATGGCCGGGAACAGGATGGTGTCTTCCCGTGCTTCGTGAGGCCGGTACATGCGGACGAAAAGATTCAGATCCGCCGCCAACGCCTTTCGTTCCGCAGCGTTGCTGAGGGTTGAAGCGCTGGCACGAGCTTGAATTGAGGAGGTCAGGCGCCGCCCCGCCTGATGCTGCCGGCGTAGCACATGGACCAGGTCCACCAGCTTTCCGGCCTTTTCAAACCGGGGGAAGAGATGATCCTCCTCCAGCTTCTCGTGATAATCTTCGATAAAATTCCGGATGATCCCCGCGGCGCCTGTGAGAACTTCCACCGGGAAGTCTCTTCCGTTGTTCAAGCGCTGGAGAATCTCCCCGTAGATTAAGAGAACTCGATTTAGGACGCCGTGCTCCCTCATCAAATCCTCGGGCGGGGACACGTCCTCGGCCGGGTCCTCAGGAGGTTTCTTGGGATCCTTTTCCGCCGGCACCTGTTGTGCAGTTGACACATAAGCCGGCAAGATCGCTGTTCCGGCGACGAGCAGCCCGGCATCCAACAAGAATTCCCGCCGTTCATGAGGTCGTTTCATTGCGTTTTCTCCTTTTCAAGGACGTGAGCATCCGCTAAAGCCAGCACACGCCCGGACAAGAGGGACAGACGCCTGCCTTCGCGCCATCCATACGAATTTTCGTGGGAGAAGGGTTTCGTCGTTGACTTCCCACAGAGGTTTTGCGGTGATCGCTCGATTCATCACCATCATTAGATGATGCCTCGTGGTTCGGGGTCAATCCTGGAGGTTGATTTTTTTTAAGAGATGGGAGAAGCGGACATGTGGTCTCAGAGAATCCCGGATAGGATCGATTTTCAGCCAGTGAACGCCGAAGCTGACTGCGCCACCGGCGCGATCCAGCCACTCAAAGGCCGCATCCTGCGTCCCAAGGCCGAGTTGGACACGAGGGGACAGACACCTGTTTTGGATCCGTCCTGCGAAATTTCTTAGGAGAAGATGTCTGTCCCCAACTCTCTTTGTTGAGGGGAACTTCAGGGCAGACGAGGACGTCTGCCCCACGCTACACTTCTTCCATCAAGACGCGATGGACCTCGGCCACGCTCCAGGCTTGGGCAAAGCACCCCTTCCCCGGGGGCTGCGGGGAGCCCTCTTCATTCTTGGGGACATCGCCGTCAAAAAGTTCTGGAAGCTGACCGACCCCGTCATTCAGCATATATTGAATCAGAGATTCAAGAAGGCTTCGCACGTGCTTCTTATTCCGGGCCGTGCGCGTATGAGCGTTTAAATAGGCTGTGGCGTAAGGCCCCAGCAGCCAAGGCCAGACTGTGCCCTGGTGGTAGGAACCATCGCGATCGTAAGCATTCCCCTGGTACAGCCCGCGATAGTGCGGGTCACTTTTTGCCAGGGTGCGAAGGCCGAACGGAGTTAACAGATGCTCTGTGACAACCGCCACGACGGGTTTGCGATACTTCCTCTCCAGGGGGGAGAAGGGAAGTGTCAGGGCGAATAACTGATTGGGCCGGAGGGAAGTATCGACGCCGCCATCATTGACGACGTCATTCAGATATCCCGCGGGACGATTCCAAAAGACCCTGTTGAAGCTTTCCTGGGCTTGGCGGGCGAGGGAGGTGAATTCCTTGGCCCGTGCACGATCGCCCAATTTCTTCGCGAAAAATTCAAGCACCTTCAGGGCGTTACACCACAGCGCGCAGATTTCCACGGCCTTCCCGTGCCGCGGAGTAACGGCTTGATCTCCAATCCGGGCGTCCATCCAGGTGAGTTGAACGGATTCCCTTCCCGCCGAAAGCAGGGCGTCGTCCGACATGTGGATGCCGAAGCGCGTTCCCCGACGATGACACTCGAAGCTCTCGATCAGCGGCTCATAGAAATTCTGTTTGACGATTTTCACATCATCGGTCCGCCGGGCCAGTTCATACACCAGATGGAAGAGCCAGAGCGTCGCATCTGCCGTGTTGTATTCGGTTTCTTCCCCCGCCTTGGGATGATCCACAAACCGGTTGGGGATCAATCCGTCTCGCATGGAACGAACGAAGGTGTCTAGAATCTCCCGGGCCGCAGGATAATTGTTCGCCACAAAGAGAAGGCCCGGGATTGAAATCATGGTGTCTCGTCCCCAATCCGTAAACCAGGGATAGCCGGCGATGACGGTTTGGGAGTCCTTTCCCCGCCGTACCAGAAATTGATCCGCAGCCAGACGCAAGTAAAAAGACGTCGGCTCCGTCGACTTGATTCCCTTCACCAGCGCCTGACGCCTTTCCAATTCACGCTGTTTAATCACCGCGAAGCGTTGAAGTTCGGCGTCCCGGGTCAGGTCAGTCCATTCTTCCGCGCTGGCGAAAACCCAGAGATACGTCCCATTCTTCGCGATGGCCCGGAAGTATCCGGGGCTGAATAGATCCTCGGAAAAGTCGAGGCCGCGCTCCTGTTCCCGGAGGTACTCGAAGTTCTTGTACCAGTAGCCGTCCCGAAAAAAGAAATCCGCGGTATGGCGTATCACCAGAGGAGGAAGCCCGGGGTAGGGCGAGAATTTCGCATGATGCTCGCCGATATCCGTGTCCCGACGGAGGTCACTGTTTTCGCGGGTCAGAGAATGATAGTCCCGATAAGCGAGAAGCGGGCGAATGTCAATGTGGGCCTCTGCTTCCGGAGGCCCCTTGAAGACGTATTCGAGACAGGTGGCATTGTGTCCGTGAACCATGAAAACAGTCTTCTGGATCTGCCAGTCGCCCACGCGGAAGGTGGAAACGGGGAAGAACTGCTTTTCAAAACGGACCAGGAATTGATAGCCCTGGGGATGGACGGCTCCCGGAAACTGGTTGGAACTCAAATCGATCCGGGCGCCGTCGAGCACCAACGTCTCTTCGAACTTAGAGAGCAGGACAAACCGTTTGACGGGCGGTTCCAGGGGGGTCACGAGCAGCCCATGATAGCGCCGGGTATTCATGCCGCACAGGGTGGAGCAGGCAAATCCGCCCAAGCCATTGGTCTCCAGCCATTCGCGGCGTTGCGACCGGGCCAGATTGGAGCATGAGTTTTGGTCGAATTCGATCATGATTTCCATCCAAGTAAAAGAGCGTTTATGAGTCCGTGAAAATGCCGGTGGTGAAGCACGCGGCAGGCGCAGGTCCGCCACCTCCGGTTTCGGGAGATTTCAGGATGAATTGTTCATCCTTTATGGTAGACTGGCGAAGCTTTTCTCGTCCTGGTCATGGAGGCGAAAGGACGCTGTCCTGGAAAGAGCTCATTCTACTTTAAACCCGCGAACCCGTCCATGAATTCAGGATTCACTCGGTTCAGTAACGGTTGAATCCCTCGGTTGACCTGCTTCCGTCCCCGCAGTTCAAGGATTCGAGCCTGAGACCTTCGAGAGTGGGAGGGGCGTCTTCACTTCGCAACAACACCGCGGGGGGTTCGTAATTTCCGGCGGTCCGGTTTCAAACAGATTTGTGATCGACGTCACAGTCTTCGCCGTGGACTGCGCTACTGTTATAAGTGCCACGGTGAACGATTATGGCCCCTTTGTCTTCTTCGCAGATCTGGAATGAACAAAAAACGCACAGACAGCAGCACAGGTTTGATTCGGTGTGACACGTTTTTGTGACATTCGTATTCGAAACTATATCTTGCCGGTTTAGTCGGATTCTGTCTGCAAGGAGAGGCGGGCAAAGAAATGAAGAACGGAGGCGGTTTTCCCATGAAACATTCGGTCGGGGGGATCAATGCCAGGGCTGGCGGGCGTTCCGGGGCACGGCGGGGTCTCCGCCGAAGGCACGCGAATCACGGATTTACGATGCTGGAAATGGTCATCGTCGCTTCCTTAATACTCACGGTGGTTTCCGTTGCATTTCCGCGATTGATTCAAATGCGTGAGAATTTCAACCTACAGGGTGACATTCGGGTTGTCCAAACCACCATTCAGACGGCCCGGTACAACGCCATTGCGCATGGCCGGCAGTATAAAATCATATTCAAGAACAATGTCCCCACAGCGGATCCGATCCCTCAGATGCAGATTCAGAGGGATGAAGCGGTCGATCCTCAAAATCCCACTCACGCGGCCGTTTTTCAAAATCGCGGCGGTCCTGTCGTTTTGTCGAGAGGCGTGACGCTTGATAAGGCAGGGGAACTGCTGTGCGACTTCAGTGGCACTGTGAACAGCACGGGGTTTGATCTCAGCCCACAAGGTGAGCCTTCCCTGACGATGTCGAACGCCAAGACGGGGAAAAACTACACGGTTTTCGTCTCCCTGCTGGGGCGCGTGCGTATCGTGCAGAACCAATAGATTGGGACATCCCTATGAACTCATATTTGTCAAATGGTGCTTCTCCCGATGCCCGCGCGGATAACCGGGGGTCTGTCCGGGGCCGAGCAGAGCGCGGCTTCTCTATTCTTGAGTTGATGATTGCGCTGTTCGTGCTGCTTTTTGGTTTCATCGCGATGATCAATCTCATAGCCACCAGCATCGTGGTGAACCGGTCCTCCAATCGGCTGACCACGCTCACGCAGCTGGCATCTGAAAAGCTGGAAGAGCTTCGCGCGTATGACGTCAATGATGTGCACGCGCAGTCAGGGGGATCGCTGACTGAAGACACGACCGCCAATGTCGACGATGGAACCGGTACCCACCAGGTTGCATATTTTGACGCTGTTTATGTCGACCAGCGGGATGGATCCATTACCCGGACGGCTGGACCCGAAGATGCGGGCACCTATTCCTCGGTGACTACTTCGCTCGACGGGACAACGACCGGGCCCGTCCAAGGGAACGAGCCTGATCAGGTGAGCTATCGGCGACGATGGCTGATTGAGACCGATCACCCCATCGTCGGGGCGACGAAGATCACCGTCGAGGTTGCCGTCAAGACCAACAAATTGTCGGAGGCTGATCCTCCAGGGACGCTGAACAATTTTCGTCAAGTGATCCAGATGACAAGCATCCATTAGAACGACAGCGCTGGTTTGTGGCGGATGCATCGCCCGGTTCATGTCTTTCATGAAAAGTGAGTGAGTCATGATGCTTAATGATTTGATGGCCTCAAGCGTTCAATCCAACCACCAGGTGCCCTTCCCATGCAAGAAGCGAAGGCGCGGTGGCGCCGGCTTTACCCTTTTAGAAATGTTGATCGGGATCATCCTCATGGTGGTCCTGGGCGGAATGGTGTTCTCGCTCTTCAACAAACACGCGGTCGTTTACAAGTTGCAGCAGGAGGTCACCGAGTTGAACCTGGGGCTGCGCTCCGGGCTGGAGATGGTTACTGCCGATCTGATGAACGCCGGCGCCAATCTCTCCCTGGGAGGCTCCCAAAGGTTCCCGACTCCCGTGATTGTCAAGAAGAACGATAATGGCAATTTCGATTCCATCACCATTTATCAAGGTTACAAGGAGACCGACGTCAATAATTATCTTCCCCCCCTCACTCTGACTACCTCGGATGGAAGCGATCCGGGCGCGCCATTCCGCATCGACAACATCGGCACCTTGTACCTCAATCCAGCGCCGGGGAAGACCGCGGCTGAGACCGCCGCTCTGCTTCCATCCGGCACTTATGTTGTCATCGTGAACACCGATACCAACGACCTGGTCAACTATGGGCAGATCGCACCGGTCACCCTGACTGATAATGCTGTCACGGCGGGAGCTGGGGCGAGGGTCCAATTTACCAAGGTCGGGACTAACGATCAGCGGACCATAGATTCCGGATTGACCGTGTTTTCTCATTTGGGCACCCAGTTTCGATGCGGCGCCATGGTTGTGAAGCTGGCGCCTCCGGTGATTTATTCGGTGGATACGACGGATCCGCTCCGTCCTGTGCTGCAAAGGACTACAAGGACCTCGGCGGGGGACTCGACCCTCCAATTAGTATCGAATATTCTTAGTTTCTCGCAGAGGGCCAAGGTGGGGACGCTGATGCAGAGTAATCCGGATACTTATACTATACCGGGGACCCCCAATCCCGTTCCTGTCCATAGAGATTTTTCATTGATTGAGGCGTTGGAAGTGACTATCGCTGGAAGAACGGCAAGCGATCGGATCGACCGGTATCAAAGCGACATTGATCCGACCAAGACGTATCGGCTGAATTCCTTAACCACTTTGGTTGCGCTCCGCAACAAGGTCAACTGACGAATTGAGGTGTCATTATGAAGCAGGAAACGATCTCCCGCCGACTTCGAAACCTGAGGCGTCGTGTGCATTCCAAGGGCAGGGACAAAAGGGGTGTTGCCTTGATTACGGCGCTCATCTTCCTGGGTGTGACGATGCTTCTGGGACTTTCCATCATGCTGACCACTTCCAGCGACGTGTTCATCAGTGGCACCATGCGCAATTCCAAGAACGCTTTCTACGCCGCGGATGCGGGGGTCAGCGTGATGCGGACGGCCTTGGTAAACGCCTTGAAGAACGCGACGCCGGCAAGCGTGCCAGATGGTTCGACTCACCCCTTCGACTGCGGCAATGCTGATTTCTGGTCAGGCATTAAGAATACCGCGCTTGGAAGTGCAGGAGGGGGCTCGTCAAGTCCTTTGGGTGCGTATTCAAGTTATGGTGATTCGACAGCCGCCTTTGCAATTGACACAGGAAGCGATGGAGTGCGACCCCGTACCTCACTCAATTGTGTCGGTGTGCAAACAAACATGCCGCCACCACCGCCTCCCGCTACCCCTACGAGTTTTGAGGACACTTACACACTTGCTTATCAGATCACATCCAATGGAACGGCAGGGGGACCCGCTTCAACCACGGTCATTGAAACCGGAACGATCGTTTACAAGTTGAATGTTGTTGTCATCGACACTGCCACCGAGTATTTCAACCTTCTGTTTTCCTTTGCGGGATACGGGATGTTTATTGACAGATACGATCCGAGCGGTGGTTCCACACTTCTGCACGGCACGATTACCGGGCGCGTCCACACGAATCAGGAATGGGGATTTTCAACTGGGAACCCGAACTACGTTTTTACCGATCAGGTCAGCAGTGTCAGCAGGAACGCATGCTATTACTTCAGCTCCTGCGCGGAGCGCAACGCGAATTCCGCGACCTCCGGGGGACAGACGATTGCGCCGGTGTTTATGTCCGGCTTCACCCGCGGGGTCGCGCCGGTTCCATTACCTGCAAACTCCAACAGTCAGTCACGCGCGGTGATTGATGGCGCCGGCATCGACATCAACAATCCTTTGCAGGCGCCTCCCGCTCCAACGACTGCAGAACTCGGTGGCAGCCTGAGGAATGCGAACGGTACGGCCTATAGTGGAGGAAATGGGGTGTATGTTCCAGTCCAAGTGGCGAGTGACGATGGCCGTGGTCACATTACCTACAATTCAACGGGCGCCGGCATTTATGTGAATGGAAACGTCACCGACATGAGTTTGAATGCGACGACCCCCGGGTTGCAGTCTTACACGATTAATCAGAATGGGACCCTCACGACGGTGACCTATAACCTGACTTCGAACACCATCAACGGATATCCCCCCCTCTCCAGCACGATTGCGAGCGGCACCCGGTCAATCACGTCTCGAGGGTTGCCGACCAATATCTATCCTGTCAATCCGAGTCGGCCTGCAGCGATCCAGCCTGCAGCATCGGTATCCTTGTACGTCAACGGGGTAATCAGCAGTCTGCACGGCCCAGGCCCCGGACTGGCCGCAGTGGCGGACCACGCCGCTATGACCATCACCGCCACGGGGAATGTCACCATTACGGGGGATCTGATTTACAGCACGCGGCCAGTAACAACGACGCAGGGCCAAGTGGCAAACGGCGTGCCGCCCAACAGCCCTCCCGGAACCCTCATTCCTGGCAATGACAACGGCCAGGCCCTCGGAATTTACACTTCCACCGGCAACATCATTCTGGACGTCAGTGGCATTCCCTCGCACAATATCGAAGTAGATGCTTCTATGGCGACTCTGAGTAACGGCGGCAACGGGGGAATCACCGTTCCGAATAATGGTCCGTACGCCAACAACATCAATATCATAGGGGGACGCATCCAGAACAACATCATGACGTTAGGAAATTCGGGCACGGTCCGCAACGTTTTGTTTGACCGACGGTACGCGGGCAGCGCCTATGCCCCACCCTTCTTCCCGAGTACCAGTGGGGCCGTAGTAAACGGAACGAACCATTCCTATGCGTTTACTGTAAGTCCCAATCCTTTTAAGGCCATAGCAACGAGCTACATCGTTCCCTCGCGACTAGTTACCGCCGCGAATGCTAGCCCAACCGGCCATTGAGGGGAATTCGCCCGCAGTAGAGTTTGGGGCACCGGGAATGCTTTTTAAAACATGATCTCAGAGCATGTGGCTGAAGCTGACCGGTGCCCCGACTTTTTTCCTTCCTGGTTGATCTGAAACCCACTCACGAATAACCAAGAAACTGTAGGGGCGTCCGCCACGGCGTCTATGAAATATCCATGGTTTAACGGGGCGCACGGCTGTGCGCCCCTATATTCCGTCCCCCATATTTTTTTGCTTGAATATTCTTTCAACCCAGCCTTTAATCCAGCCGGTATGGCTGTGCTAGTGGAAGGGGTAAGCTTTGGTAGCCTCGCCACGGTTTGTGTGGCGGGGGCATTTCGGAACAGGGTGAGAAAGACCACGCTGGTGGATGGATCCGTGGAAAGGTCCCGCCAGCACAAGACGCCGACGTGGCTACCAGGGCAAATTCCACTTGATCACCCCGTATTCAGAATGCAACTGCAACCAACATCCGCAGAATGCCACGTCCTTTGAGTATCAATCTGGAGGCTCAATGTTTTCGTGCTCACGGACTGAAATCCGTTTAAGTGCCAGCCTATTCCTCTGCCTGTTTTTGACCCTCGTCGATGTCTCTTTGCTCGCCCAGGAAAAACAACCATCGTCGAGCGCGGGAGGTTCGGTCCAACCTGCTCGCACTATTCCCTCACCATTGCCTTCCAAGCCGGGGGAGCCTGAGGGTTACCTGCTCCCGAATGGCTGGAAACTGACCCCCGCGGGGACCCAGGTGCCGCTGGGCGACCTCCCACTTCGTATTGCAGTCAGCCCTGATGGAAAACTTGTGGTCGCCACGAACAACGGTTACGGAGATCAAGGCTTGACAGTGGTGGATGTGGAGAAACAGGAAAAGGTCTTGACGGTTCCCATGGCGCGCGCCTGGCTGGGACTGCAATTTTCGAGCGACGGGAAGAAGCTCTATGCCTCCGGAGGTGGCGACAACAAAATACTCATTTATGGTGCTGACCGCGGGATCCAGCCACAGGCTGAAGAGATTCTCATCGGAGACCGCAAGCAATCCCTGTTCGTCTCCGGACTGTGCGTGGATGTCCCGGGGAAGAGGCTTTACGCGGCGCTCAACCTCTCCAACGAACTGGCCGTCGTCGATGTGAAGACCAGGAGTGTGGCCAAGACCATCGCGGTGGGTGATCACCCTTACACCTGCGTGGTCTCGCCCGATGGCAGCCGGGTGTATGTCAGCAACTGGGGTTCTCGATCCGTGTCTGAAGTGGATACGGTAGCCCTGAATGAAGTTCGAACGATCACGGTGGGCGACCATCCCAACGATCTTGCCCTCGCCGCAAACGGGAAACGTCTTTACGTGGCAAACGCCAATTCAAATTCCGTATCGGTCGTCGACCTCGCGGCGCACCGGACTACTGAAACCATCTCGGTGGCGCTCTATCCCCAATCTCCCATCGGGTCGACCACCAATGCGCTTGCCCTGACGCGTAACGGCCAAAAGTTATTCGTCGCCAATGCCGATAACAATGCGGTCGCGGTCATCGCCCTGGCCGCGCAAGGCCGCCCCCAGAGTGTCGTCGAAGGCTTCATTCCCGTGGGATGGTATCCCACGGCCCTGGTGCTGAGTCCGGATGAAAAAACGCTCTACGTGACCGGCGGGAAGGGTCTGGCCTCAAGAGCAAATCCCCGCGGTCCCAATCCCAATATCAAGCGGACCAAGGATACCGAGTACATTGGCCGTATGTTCTCAGGCGTGTTGAGCATTATCCCCATTCCAGGGCCTGCGCTCCTGAAGAAATTCACCTCACAGGTTTATGCCAACACACCCTACAAACCGACTCCACGGATCGCGCCGGTCGTGACCGCCATTCCCCGAAGATCAGGGGAGGCCTCTCCCATCAAGCATGTCATCTACATCATCAAAGAAAACCGGACCTACGACCAGGTGTTCGGCGACATCAAGGAGGGCAATGGAGATCCGAATCTGGTGTTGTTCGGAGAGGCGGTGACGCCCAACTTGCATGCGCTGGTACGTCAGTTTGTTCTGCTCGATAATTTTTATGCCGATTCAGAAGTCAGCGCCGATGGCCACAATTGGTCGACGGCGGCTTATGCGACAGACTATGTCGAAAAGACGTGGCCCACCAACTACTCCGATCGAGGTCGCGGATATGATTATGAAGGAGGCGTGGAGGTCTCCCGGCCCACCCGGGGATTTCTATGGGACTACGCGGCCCGCGCCGGCCTGAGCTATCGCAGCTACGGGGAGTTCATCGAGGCCTCCGAGTCGGTGGACCTTCCCTCCCGCGCGCGGGAAAGAAGCCTGGAAGGCCATTTTGATCCGATGTACCGCCCCTGGGACCTCAATTGTCCGGACCGGAAACGGGTCGATGAATGGTTACGCGAGTTTCATGAATTCGAGGAGAAGGGCAATCTTCCTCGCCTCGAGATCCTCCGTCTTCCGAACGATCACACCGAAGGAACCGCGGCGGGGAAACCGACTCCACGGGCCTTTGTGGCCGAAAACGATCTGGCCTTGGGCCGACTGGTGGAAGCGGTCTCCCACAGCAAATACTGGAATAGCACCGCCCTGTTCGTCGTCGAAGATGATGCGCAAAACGGCCCGGACCACGTGGACGCTCATCGCACGGAGGCCCTGGTGATCAGCCCTTACACCAAGCGTCACTTCGTCGACTCCACCCTGTATTCCACCTCCTCCATGCTCCGCACGATTGAACTGATCCTTGGCCTGCCACCCATGAGCCAGTACGACGCCGCAGCCACCCCGATGTGGAACTCCTTCACGAATAGTGCGGACCTCGAGCCCTTTGCCGCACTTGCGGCCCAGGTGCCGCTCGACGAGAAGAACCCGGAATCTGCGCCCGGCGCCAAGCGCAGCGCTGCTTTCAATTTTTCAAAAGAGGACTCCGCCCCCGACATCGAATTGAATGAGATCATTTGGAAATCCATCAAAGGCGCCGATTCAGAAATGCCCGCCCCTGTCCGCGCAGCCTGGGTGAGAAATCGATAGGGTGCCTAGGATGGATTCCGTTCCCGAAAAATTCAGGGAGTCATTGTAGGGGCGCACAGCCGTGCGCCCCAGGAATGGAAGGGTATGACAGCCGGGGATTGGGCGCACAGCCGTGCGCCCCAGGAATGGAAGGGTATGACAGCCGGGGATTGGGCGCACGGCTGTGCGCCCCTACGGTGGAAGGTACGACAGCCATAGATTGGGCGGACGGCTATGCGCCCCAGGAATGGAAGGGTATGACAGCCGAGGATTGGGCGCACGGCTGTGCGCCCCTACGGATTCATTTATCGACAGCGAAGTTTCATACCCACATCGATATGGGTCTGCTATGATGTGTTTCCCCCCAAAAACAGGAAACTCAATTGAATTTCAATCCCAGGGAACACCACCGCCGCTCGGTTCGGCTTAAGGGATACGATTACGCTCTACCGGGTGCCTATTTCATCACGATCTGCACTTTCCTCCATCACTGCCTTTTCGGAGAGATTGTTGACGGGGCGATGTTTCTAAACGAAATGGGGACAGTTGTTGCTGAGGAGTGGGTTCGTTCACCCCATATTCGGCCCGCTCTTCAAATGGACGAAAGGACCGTCATGCCCAATCACATCCATGGAATTGTCATTATCACAGCGCTCGACCCTGTGCATGAAGGGGCGCAGAGCCATGCGCCCGAAGTACCGAAAAGCGAGGTCGGGGCGTCCGCCGCGACGGACCGTGCGCCCCAGGTATGTAACACCAAGCCAGGAGCACGAAGTCCTGCAATATTGCAGCGCAAACCACGCTCCTTATCCTCGTTCGTCGGGGGTTTCAAATCTGCAGTGACGACGCGGGTCAACATGATTCGTGGTACTCCTCGGAAACCTGTTTGGCAGGTGAATTACCACGAACACATTATCCGAAGTGAAGAATCATTGAGACAGATTCGAAAGTATATCAGAGCGAATCCATGGATGTAGAAATATGACAAAGACAATCCGGTGCGGACAATTGTCTCCCCTGATGAAATCGATCATGAGTTTGTTGAGATGTATGATCTCTCGGATGAGGACTTGAAGTTCATCCTTGAATTCGATGAAAATCATCGGACAGGAGATGGGGATGATGATTCGTAGGGGCGCACAGCCGTGCGCCCCCGGACTGGATTAGGTAGAAGATTGTCCGGCGCCACGTTCTGTGCGATGAGCCGATCGTTGAAAACAACCCTAAGGGGAATGAGTCGTGGCTAGCGCTAGCTAGCGGGGCGCACGGTCCGCCGCGGCGGACGCCCCTACAGTGGAATGGCGTGACGGTCGAGCATTGCGCTCACGGTCCGCCATGGCGGACACCCCCATGGTGGAGGGGCATGGCAGTCGGGTAGTGGGCGCACGGCTGTGCGCCCCTACAGCCCTCTTGAGACGGCGCTGAAAAAACGTTATCCTTAAACCTGCCGATCACAATTCCTTTCCCGACTGAAGAAAGATTGCTCTGTGACCCTTCAGACGCAACGAGAAAAAGCGGACTCTTTTCGCCGGCTTCATCAGGGCGGACCGATCCTGGTGCTCCCGAATGTGTGGGATGTGGCGAGCGCGCGCATCGTTGAGCAGGCCGGCGCGCGGTCAATCGCTACCAGCAGCGCCGGAATCGCCTTCGCCCTGGGACATCCGGATGGACAGTACATCCGTTGCGCCGAGATGGTGGAAGCGGTGGGCCGCATCGCCCGGGCGGTCGACTTGCCGGTGACGGGAGACTTTGAGGCGGGATACGGGAGGACGATCGAAGCCATCGTTGAAAATGTCAGGGCTGTGATCGGGGCCGGGGCGGCGGGGATCAACTTTGAAGACGGGAAGGGAGAAACCATCCCCGAACTGGAAGATGTCAACCTCCAGACGGACAAGATCAAAGCGATACGCCAGTTGGCCGCGTCTATGGGCGTACCCATTGTAATCAATGCCCGCACGGATGTTTTCCTGGCGGGAATTGGGGATCCGTCGGGCCGGTTCGATCACGCGGTCCGCCGGGCGAACGCGTACCGGAAGGCGGGTGCCGACTGCCTTTTTGTGCCGGGAGTGGTGGATGCCGATACCATCGCCCGTCTCGTCAAATTAATTGATGGGCCGCTGAATATCCTGGCGGGCCCGGGTTGCCCTGCAATCCCAAAACTGCAGGAGATGGGTGTCGCCCGCGTGAGTGTCGGCTCTAAGCCGATGTGCGCGACGATGGGACTGGTCCAGCAAATCGCCCGCGAACTTCTGGAGAAGGGAACTTATACCTCCCTGGAAAGCCCTGTTAATTACGCTTTCATGAACCAGCTTTTTGTGAAGCCTCATTAGAGGCGTGCCTATCGACCCTGGATGGGTGCAAATTCGAAATGCAGTTCGGAGTTTTTGGCTCGGCGTTCATTCGCGTTCGTCTGTGTCCAATCGAACCTCAAGAATCCCTATAGAGTCATCATGGAATCGGAATCCAAGATCAATGATTTCCTTGAGCTGGCAGAACTCACGCCCGAGGATGAACTGGTGCACTATGGTCTGGCGCAGGAGTACATGAAGGTCGGACAATTCCAGAAAGCAGTTGCTTCCCTCAGGCGCGTGATTGAACTCAAACCCGACTATGCCGCCGCCTACCGGGAGCTGGGAAAGGCCCTGGAAAGGGGTGGAAATCCCGAGGAGGCGAAGGACTCTTTCTTCGAGGGGCGTCGGCTGGCTGAACACCACGGTGATGGACAAACAGTCAAAGAGATCGATGTGTTCTTGAAAAGGCTGGAAAAGAAAAAGGATTAAGCACCCCGCCCGGTTCTGATCCGCGTCGGAGCAGGGTTCGTCTGTGATGATCTTCTCCCGGAACAGGAGATTGGATCTCGGACAGCAATTTCGAATGGAGGTTTCTGTGAGTGGACAATCAGAGGGCACCTACAATTTCTTGCTCGAGACCTACGAAACGGAGCTGCTGAAGATTCTTGGAATCTGGTCGTCTTTTCCTGAATCCACCATGGATTTTCGGCCCCACCCCAAGTCGCGCACTGTCCTGGAACAAATGGAACATCAGGTTCAATCGGAGGGGCGCTGGATGAAAAACATGCTCGGGCTCGACACGGGCGACCCCAATCCGGCCCGGAGGAGCAAGACGGGCTTCATCGAGAAATACCATGCCGATGCCGGACGGCGGTTGGAGATGATGAAGGAGAAGTCAGACGCGTGGTGGCAGGGGATGACCACCTTCTTTGACGTGCCCCGGTCGCGGGCGTGGGTACTCACTCGAAGAATCACCCATTCCACCCACCATCGGGGGCAATTGGTGGTGTACCTTCGCCTGCTCAATATACTGGTGCCGTCAGTGTATGGACCGACAGCGGACACGGCGGATAAGGTAATCTATAGTTTTGCAGGGCCGGGGGAAGGGGTCGATCGAAAATGACGTCTCAGCGTCGGGCGTAGATCCAATACGATTGTTGGAAATAAAGTTAAAGGGGAAGCCTGTGAAATCTTCGCGGTAGGGGCGCATAGTCCGCCCGGGCGGGCGCCCCTACGCTGAACAGTGCATCAATCTACAGCATTTTCAGTCACGTTCGTATTAAATCTCCTGGTAAATCTGGCTGCCGCTTTTGACGAATTCCTCCGATTTATCGTCCAATCCCTTCTGGATCGCCTGATCTTCAGAGATCCCGAGCTGGGCTGCGTAATCCCGGACGTCCTGCGTGATCTTCATGGAGCAGAAATGTGGCCCGCACATGGAGCAGAAATGCGCCAGCTTGGAAGACTCCTTGGGAAGGGTTTCGTCATGGAAGGTGCGCGCCCGGTCTGGATCCAGCCCCAGATTGAACTGGTCTTCCCATCGGAATTCGAAGCGCGCCTTGGAAAGCGCGTTGTCTCGGACCTGTGCCCCCGGATGGCCCTTGGCCAGATCCGCGGCGTGCGCCGCGATCTTGTAGGCAATGATCCCGTCCTTGACGTCGTCTTTATCGGGTAGTCCGAGGTGTTCCTTCGGGGTCACGTAGCACAACATCGCCGTGCCATACCATCCGATCATCGCCGCGCCAATGGCGGAAGTGATGTGGTCATAGCCCGGGGCGATGTCGGTGGCCAGGGGTCCCAGGGTGTAAAAGGGCGCCTCGTGACAATATCTCAATTGCAGGTCCATGTTCTCTTTGATGAGCTGCATCGGGACATGACCCGGTCCTTCGATCATCGTCTGCACCTCATGCTTCCACGCGATCTCGGTGAGTTCACCCAGGGTCTTCAATTCCGCGATCTGGGCTTCGTCGTTGGCGTCGCGAATGGAGCCCGGGCGCAACCCATCCCCCAGCGAGAAGCTGACGTCGTAGGCCTTCATGATTTCGCAGATTTCCTCGAAGTGGGTGTAGAGGAAGTTCTCCTGATGATGAGCGAGGCACCACTTGGCCAGGATTGAGCCGCCGCGGGACACAATGCCGGTCATGCGGCCTGCAGTCAGGGGCACGAAGGCGAGACGCACTCCGGCATGGATGGTGAAGTAGTCCACGCCCTGCTCGGCCTGCTCAATCAGCGTGTCGCTGAACATCTCCCACGTCAATTCCTCCGCCCTGCCTTCCACTTTTTCCAGGGCCTGATAAATCGGCACCGTGCCCACCGGAACCGGACAATTGCGCAAAATCCACTCGCGGGTCTCATGGATGTTCTTCCCCGTGGAGAGGTCCATCACCGTATCGCCCCCCCAGCGGATCGCCCAGGTCATTTTCTGGACTTCCTCCTGGATCGAGGAGGAGACCGCGGAGTTCCCGATGTTGGCGTTGATCTTCACCAGGAAATTCCGCCCGATGATCATCGGCTCCAATTCCGGATGGTTGATGTTGGCCGGAATGATGGCGCGGCCCCGGGCGACTTCGCTGCGCACGAATTCCGGGGTGATGGTCTTCGGAATCGATGCCCCGAAATCTTCGCCGGGATGTTGCCATCGGTCGATCGCCGCCAGGCCGTTAAGTCTTTGGTTTTCGCGGATGGCGATAAACTCCATTTCAGGCGTGATAATTCCCTTGCGCGCATAGTGCATCTGCGACACATTGCCCTCGGGGTTTGCACGGAGAGGCAGTCGTCTGAGATTGAAGCGCAACTCGGCCAATCGCGGATCAGCGAGCCGCTTCCGGCCATAGACTGAACTTGGGGCGGGCAGCCCTTCCGTGTCTCCCCGTTCTTCGATCCAAGGCGAGCGGAGGCCCGACAATCCGGAGCGAATGTCCAATTGTACTTCGGGATCGGTGTATGGCCCTGAGGTGTCGTAAACGCAAATAGGTGGATTGCTCTCCACGCCGGAACTCGTGGGGGTGTCGGCCTGACTGATTTCCCGCATGGGCACCCGAATATCAGGTCGGGAACCCTGGACGTAGATCTTTCGGGAGCGGGGCAGAGGCTTGATGACCGCCTCGTCGACCTGCGCTGTCTCGCTGAGGAATTTCGGGCTGGCACTCATGGCATACTCCTCAATGTATCGGGAGACCCGCGCTGTCAAAGCGGCGACAGATCTCGTCCCGTTCTCACAGTTCGCTCGGCGAACCCACGAATCTCCGCACGGAGAATTGAAGTATATCACAAGTCACGCCGCCCTGGACGGGCTGAGGTGGGTATCCTCTTTCATTCCACCATGAGAATCAATTCGTTGAAAACCTCGTCAACCGTAAGTTGGGAGAGGGGGTTCTTCTGAAGGAATCGACAGCGGGCGCCCAGCGGCCGGTAGTGATCTGTGACTCCAATGCTGAACAGCCCCAGGGTCGGGGTTCCAACGGCGGCACTCAAATGCATGGGTCCGGTGTCGTTGCTTACGACCGCCGTGCAACGGTTCAACAACCCCGCGAGTTGCGGGATGGCTTCGGCACGGTCACCTGGCCCGATGGCGGCGACCGCGGTGTTTCCGTCCTCCTGCATGGCCCGAGTGATTTTTTGGCACAAGGCGGCCTCGTGGACAGCAGAAAAGTTCACGACGCCGGCACGACGCCCGTTTCTCCGGGCATGGCTTGAGATTCGACCGGCCAGATCGATGAAACGTTCCACCGGCCAGGTGCGAATCTCCCCGGAAGCCGACATCTGAAATCCGTACACCTCATCCAGCCCCTGCAACCCATGTTCTTCCCAGAATTGAAGGGCCATGGCTTCAGCAGCCGGCGGCACTTTGAGACAGGGGATAACGGACTCGCGGGGGGGCAGACGTGAAAGATCACCCCCTGCGGGGTCGGATGAGCGGAACCCCGCCACGGGTAAATGCAGGTTGTCCGGGGCAAGACTCTCGACCACCCTACGGAACATTTGAGCAACGAGAAGAGATTTATCTTCGGCCACCGGCGGGAGATTAAAGCAAAACCCCCAGTAGGGCTTTTGGAATCGCTTCAGGCCGACCCGCCACCGGGCCGCGGTCCAAAGGACGAGCAGCTCAGATTCGCGGAATCCGACCAGGTCAATCGCCAGATCAAATTTCCGCCTTCGCATTTCATTGGCAAACTGAAAAATTCTGCGAATCGACGAAAACTTGCTTCCATCGCGCAGGGCCACCCGGTCCAAGGCGATGATCTCATCCACGGCCGGGATCATCTTCAGGACTGGCGCACAACGGTGTCCGGTAAGGTAGCTGATGTGCGCTTCGGGGAAAAGCTGGCGGCAAAGACGGACGGCAGGCTCTGAGAGAATGACATCCCCCAGACGCGCCCAGCGAACGATCAAAATGGTTTTCGGTGAAATCATTCAGTTCAAGAAAAATGTTGTAGGGGCACACAGCCGTGTGCCCCTCAGTGGCTGAGTGATAGGGCGGTTTACAGACACCTCGAACTTGATCGACTGTCGGAAGGACGATCTGCATCCATCTTTCCCCTTGTGAACAGAGGCGCCACGAGGGCGCACGGTCCCTCCTGGCGGATGCCCATCCAGCCGGAGCCTTGATGTTAGGGAGAGGGAAAACTTTTGTCAAACGGCGGGGCGCCGGCGAGGGTCAAGAAATGGAACCGATGCGAGAACATTTAGACAAGCCCCGCGGTCAGGCATGGGAGGACTCTGTCGCGGTACAGGGGCTGGTAGAGCTTAATGCGAGGGGTTCGGACTGACCTTGGAGGGACGGCTCGAATCGACTGCCGGCATCTCTGGATGGGGATCCAGGCGCGACTCAGCGTCCATTGGAGAGGTCATTTTTGTTCGGCCACCCACGCCCACTTTTCGGGCTGTGGGTTCATTCAAGATTCCCAATTCACGCTCGCCACGGGCGATGACCTCTTTCCACATATGCTCATTGTAGACGCACCCGGGGTCTCCCGCCTGGACATCTCCGGTATAGCTTTCAGCCCGGGCGCGGCAGCCACCGCAAAAGGAGCGGTAGTCACACACGCCGCAATGATCGCCGCGATCATCCCGGTCGCTCAAAATCGCTTCCAGGGGCTGGTTCCAGATTTCCGCGAAAGGGGTCTTGCGAAGGTCGCCGATCGTCCGCGTCGGCATGTAGACGCAGGGATTGACCTGGCCGTTGGGCTGGATCGAACAATAGCACCGATGAGCTCCGCAGCCCCCGATGTACTTGGAAACGACACGCGCCTGTTGGCCCCGGCCTGACCCGCCGTGCCCCATCGCCATCATGCCTTCGGGATCGCCGAACATCAGACAGGCCCGCCCGAATTGGGGCGCCGTCGACATGACGCTGATCCTTCCCTCGTTCAAGGTTTTTTGAAGGAGGATCAAGAGGGCTTCACGCTGTGCCGGCGACATGTCTTCATGGGCCATTTCGACGCCCCGTCCGACGGGAATGAAGTTGAAATGGACAAAAGTGTCCGCCCCGAGTGAAATGGCGAGGTCAATCATCTCCTGCGCATGCTCGACGGTATCGCGGGTGAAGCAGCAGGCAATTCCACATCGCATCCCCGCCGCACTCACATTCTTGATACCCTCAACGGACCGGGCCCAGGCCCCCTTCATCTGGCGAAAATCGTCATGGACGGCAGGATCAACGGAGTCTAACGAAACCTCCACGTATTTGACCCCGAGGGAAGCGAGACGTTCGCAGTTGCGGGGAGTGAGCAGGGTTCCATTGGTTGCGAGCGTCGCATACACCATCTTTTGTTGGGCTCGCTCCAATACCGCCCAGACATCGGGGTCGACCAGCGGCTCACCGCCCGCCAGGGCGATCAACGGAACGAGGTTTTCTGAAAGCTGGTCCACCACGCTCAATTTCTCGGCCCGGTTCAGCTCGTCGGAACCCCGCTTGTGAACCGCGTCCTGATAACAGTGCCGGCAAGACAGGTTACAGGCATTGGTGATGTTCCAGACCACCAGCAAGGGGGCGATAAATCGCTGGGGGGCCAGCAGACCGTGAATGGCCACCGAACGCGCGGTGTTCAGGAGCGTCCGCGTCGTGGGCCTGTGATGAAAGACCTTCTCCACTGCCCGCTCGGGCGATATCCGGGTCCTGGCGATGAAGTAATCGATGGCTTTGTGGACCGGAGCATATTTGATCTTCTCATAAAGCGAGGCGTCAGGATTGCGGTAGGAATAGAAGATTTTTTCCATGGGCGTGTGCCCATTGGGACCCTGCGTCAAATGTTTCAGGATCCTCCGGGTAATGGGATGGCCGAGATACCCTTCAAATTCGTGGGGAGTGGCGGGCGCCGCCTGGGTCAGCTTGGAAACGGTTGGCCGCTTGGCGGTCTTGATACGAGTGCCGTCGGGGGTATACATATCGGGAAAATCCTTCTTCCATGTTGCTGTCTCGTGGGGGATTTTCTCGGGAGAGGCCCGTGTTTCTGTTGAGCAAGGCCGGCCAGTCGCCGGCCTTGATAAATTCGCATCTTAATGTGAGCCATTCTTTTTGAATGGCACCGAGTATTTCTTCTCGATCATTTCCCTGAACGTCGGCCCGGAATTGTACGCGCAGAACGGGTAAATGAGGCCGTTGGGCGCGGCATAGTGGATGATGCAGCGCTTCACGCGCTCGACATCGTAATTGTAAGCATCCATGAAGTGCATCCCGGCCACCATCAGCGTCCTGTATGTGAATGTGCCGTCATTGCCGCCGCGGCCGTATTTCTTGTCGGTCATCCCTTGCAGCGTCTGCAGGAACTTGGGGAAGGTCAACCCCTTGGGGGCGTACTCCGGTTTGAAGTACTTTTGCAGGGATTGCCACACCTTGATCTTGGTGAAGAACTTGAAGGTCGCTCGGGTCGTCTCGCGTGAGATGGCGTCGATCGCTTGCAGCATGGCGCCGATGTCGACAAAACGGGTGATGGGCACGGCTTCCTTGCGGTCTTCGCTGACGAACAAATACGTGCCGATGGAGCAGTGGGGATGGCTGCTCAACTGGGTGGTCTCCTCGCCCTTGACGGCGCTGAGGAGCTTTGAAAACGGGGTGACGCAGGACAGCGGGAACCAGTCCTCGTAGCGATTCGCCAGGCCGGTCTGCTCCTCGACGCATCGGGCCACATCCGTCATTGTAAAACGCTTGGCTTCCCGTTCCCGCTTGGCAATGCGGCCGGTAAAGGCGACCGGCTGGAAGCTGATCGCACTCGTGCAATCCACGTTTTCGATGGCCAACTTGAGGATGTCGCCGATCTGGTGATCGTTCAGCCCCTTTACAATGGTGGGGACAAAGCAGATCTTCAATCCGGCTTTTCGGCAGTTTTCGATGACCTTGAGTTTCTGCTCATACAAGGACTCACCGCGCGTGCGCTTGTAAATGTCGTCGCAAACCCCGTCGAACTGCAGATACAGGGTGTGCAAACCGGCTTCTTTGGCCGCCATGGCGAAATCTAAATCGAGGAACTTGATGCCATTGGTGGCCGCCTGGAGGTGGGAGAATCCCATTTCTTGCGCCATGCGCAGGATATCGAGGAACCGGGGGTGCAGCGTCGGCTCGCCGCCGGAGAACTGGACCACCCGGCAGGCGACCGGTCGTTCGTTGCGCAAGGACTGCAACATCTTCCGGATGTGCTCCAGGGAGGGTTCGTAAAGGTAGCCTGAAGCATTGGCATTGGCAAAGCAGACCGGACAGGTCAGATTGCAGCGGTTGGTGAGATCGACGTTTGCCAAACCGGTATGGGAGGTGTGCATCGAGCACAAACCGCACTGCTCGGGGCATCGGGTGGCGTTTGGGATTGCCGGATTGGATACGCCCCGGTTATCGCCAAAGTGCCAGCGCTCCATTTTGAGGTACATCTTCGCGTCGGAATAACAGACGTCCTTGACGTATCCGTGTTCGGGGCAGGTCTTCTCCATCATGACCTTGCCGTCCTCCTCGAATACCAGGGCGTCAATCAGCTGGGTGCACTCCGGGCAAATGGACTGAGTCACCTTCGGCAGCCCCACATGGGGGGGGTCAATGCGCGCCCCCGTGTAGGTCGTCTTGGGTTGAATGACCTGGTGTTGTGCAAATTGAAACCGATCCTCTTTTTCCTCTGCCGATGGCAGGTCGATAGTCTGGGGTTGGTCCTGAATTGTCTGTGTACTCACTCACTCCTCCTCGAATTCGCATTCTGCGTGATCTGGATCGCATCCCTGAGGGACCGCCTGAATCTAACCTGAGTTGAAGAAGAAGCCTCCCCCCGAGAATATGGAAGACTGGGTTTCGTTCAGATTTGGCAGCCGCCCGCTCGGCAACTGCGTGGCGATTTACGCCTAAAGTCAGCCGAAAGTTGGCTTGCGGTTTGGTCTCGAGACATCGTCTCCTTGGCCCCGATGGGGCAGGGCCCGACCGAGGACTGAATTTTACAACGCCAGCGCGTGGTGTCAAGTGGTGAATTATCTTGAAGTTACAGCTAACGTCAACGTCAGCTTATGACATGATTCGTTGGCCACGTGATATAATTCTCAGTTTAGTTAGGTGGTGGAGAGTTGGTTCTACTTGCATTGGGGGAGAACGAGAAAACGTAAGAAGATGCCGCCGGCGTTTACATATTCGAGTAGCGTTCGTCTGTGCAAGTCCGTGTCCCAGAGAAATTTGAACCCCTTGGAGTCTTAAGAATGATCTTCGAAACCTTCCCGGTAGGTCTACTGCAATGCAACTGTGCCATCCTGGGGGATGAAGAAACGCGCGAAGCGATCGTCATTGATCCCGGCGACGAGGTCGAGCGTATCCTCGCGGCGCTGGAAAAGTATGACCTCAAGGCCCGCAAGATCATCAACACCCACACGCACATCGATCATGTGGGTGCCAACGCCGAATTGCGCGAGCGTACCGGTGCTGAGGTGTGCCTCCACAAGGCGGACGTATTTCTGCTCGACAACCTGAAAATGCAGGCAGCGATGATTGGCCTGCCGGCCCCACCCTCCTCAAAGGTCGATGCTTTCCTCGAATCGGGCGACGTGATTCAGTGCGGGTCAATTCGTTGTGGGGTGCTTCACACACCCGGACACACACCGGGCAGTCTTACCTTTGAAACAGAATGGATCGGCGGGAAAATGAAGGGAAGCGCATCCCTCGACCTTATCTTGTCAGAGTCGACGGGCGGATCGGGTGCTTCCAGAGGACGGATCGAAGTTCCCAGGCAGGTCCTCTTTACCGGCGACACGCTTTTCCAATCATCGATCGGCCGGACCGATTTGTGGCAAGGCTCATTCGAAACGATCATGGAATCGCTGGCCCGGATTCTGGGGAAATACGACGACTCTACCCTCGTCTACCCCGGCCATGGACCCCCAACCACGATCGGTCGGGAAAGGGAATCGAATCCGTTCCTAAAGGGGTTGGTCTAGGACCACTATCCCGGCTGCCCTATAGATTTTCCTGAATGTACTCCAGCGTGGTTCGATCCCCACTTCGAATTTGTGCGGCGAGGGATCGCGCGACGGACAATCTTCGTTGCAGGTAGCGATCCGCCATGGTTGCTCGTTTTTCGTCGTCCGAATGATCGGCCAGGGCTTTCAGCAAACGGGCGCCATGAAAGAGGGAAAACATCGTGGCGAGCCGCTCAGCATTCAACAAGGCATAGCTGAAGTGTCTTAGGTCCTCCCGTGAAAAGGCCGACTTTCCTTGCCGGATCAGATGGAACCAACTCAAGTCCTTCCCGGCCCCCCTCGCGCTTTTCTTTTTTTCGCGAAGAATATCCATGACCAGGTATTGAATCGCGCCGGAGATTTCGTCCCGAATCGCCAGCAGGTTCTTGGTGGCGGCAGTGGCCCGCGACTTGGCCGCCTTCAGGGCCAGGCGGGCGCTTAAAAAGTCTTTCGGGCGGGACATGGCCCAATTGAGTTGATCCTTGAGCGCCATGAGTGCTTGGATCTGCGAGGTCCCTTCATAAATGGCCGTAATAACCGAATTGCGCAGGTGCCGCTCCACTTCATATGATTCGAAAATGCCATAGCCGCCATGAATCTGGAGGGCCTTCCGGGTGATCTCGACCGCCTTCTCCGCCCCCCAGTACTTGATCAAAGGGGTCAGCTCGCGGGCGTATCGTTCCATTTTTTTGACAAGCTGCTTCACCGTCCTGCCTTCAGCTTCACTTAACTTTCCTTCGGCCAGGAGTTTCTTCAGACCGACCCGCCGGTCCTCCGTCTGGGTGGCATCGTAAATCATGGCGCGAAGCGCCCGGATTTCCAGATCCATGTCCAACAGCATGTCCGCCACGAGTTCGTGCTGGGCAATGGGTTTCCCCATTTGTCGGCGCTGCCGGGCATAGTCGTAGGCCTTTCGGTAAGCCGACTGACAAATCCCGAGGGACTGGATGCCGACCGCTACGCGCGCCTCGTTCATGAACGACAGGATGTACTCCCAGCCCTTGCCCGGTTCTCCAATCAAGTACCCGATCGAGTTGTCGAAGTACTGTTCCAGGGTGGGCGAGCCGCGGAGCGACAACTTGTGTTCCGGTTTCCCGATTTCAAAATTTTTCACGTGCTTGCCATCACGCTCAATAAAGCGCGGGACCAAATGCATAGAGAGCCCTTCCAGCCCCTTGGAGTTGGGATCCGTGCGGGTCAGCACCAGGGCGATGTCGCCGCAACCATTGGTGATGAACTGTTTTCGCCCGGTGATGCGCCAGGCGCCATCCCCAGCATCGACCGCCGAAGTGGTAAGGGCGCCGACGTCGCTCCCGGCTTCCGGTTCCGTCATGGCGACCGACCCTGAAATTTCGCCGCTCGCCAATTTGGGGATGTATCGTCTTTTCAATTCTTCATTTGCAAATCGAAGCAGCATCATGGCGGGGCTTTGATAAAAGGCGAGGAAACTGAGCGTGTTGGGACACGCGGTCGAGATCATTTCAACCATCAGGGCATTGACGGTGTAGGGAAAGTTCCAGCCCCCCAGCTCTTTGGGCAGGCTGACCGCGAGGATCCCGAGTTGTTTCGCCGCCTCCAGATTTTCAACGAGACCGCCGGGGAGGATGACCTCTCCGTCCTTCCATTGAATCCCCGCCTGGTCGATTCCGGCTGCTCGAGGCGCCACTTCCCGGGCACAGAATTCACCGACCAGACTCAATGCTTCCTCGTATTGCTGCTTCGTTTCCTCGACGTTAAGCGGACCGTCACCCTCCTCGTGCCAGGCCGCACTGACCTGGTTCCAGTCAACGGCATGATGAAAGTGAAATTGGAGGTCGTCGTTCTCTGTGAAAAGGTTCTTGGAGGGCATGCGGGGATCCTCGTTATATGCCTTGTAGGGGCGCACAGCCGTGCGCCCCCATTGCGAGGATATCACATTCGGGTGATGCCCGCGCGCGCTGCCCCGGTAGGGCGCATAGTCCGCCGCAGATGCCCCCGCAGCGAAGATTTCGCAATTGCCTCAAGGAACTCTATTTTTGACATTCGTATTAGCGCATGCCCGTGCTGATTTGTCCGGAGGCCTTCATCCGCGTCACTCTGTGTGCGTCCGTGTCCAAGTGATCACTTCCGAAAATTCTCCGGCGCCAGGGTGCGGTTGAGGATGACGCGCGTGAAGACGAGCGATTCCGCCAACTGGCCGGCGATGTAGCGATCGATCCGGAAGGGGAATTTGACGGTCGCTCCCGAGTCTGGGGCCTTGGCCGCCGGCTTTCCCGAAAACGGATCGGGGCTCGAGAGGGGGACGTCACGGTAGTTAGAGAACTCATAAACCTCGGTGAGTGCGACCGGTTGATTTGAAAACGGATCCGTCGCCGTATCGTAATCAAATTCCATGCGCGTGACCAGCGAAGTGGCGTCGTCAATGTAATAGCGCGTCGATTTCCCCGGCGCGCCGCCTTGAGGACCATGACCGTTTCCGGGTGAATCATCGACTTCAATGACCTTCCTGTTCCTGGCGGCTTCAAAGGCCGGAGTAGGATGGGCTCGATCAAGGTGCCCACTCGCATTCCCATTTCCGTTGCTATTATCCGGAACTCCGCTGGCGCCCTGCCCCTGCGCAGTAAACCGGTCGGTGAGGTCGGCGAGGTTCTTGCCATGCTTACGGAAGTTGAACAACGCCTCCAGGGAACGTTCGGTTTGGGATTCGATAAAGCGCTGGACATGGCCTGCCGCCCTGGTGCTGAGAGGACCGGCCGAGTGCCACTGGTCATTGCCATCGGTTCCTTCGCGCGTGAGGACCCTCTCAGGCGAGCGTGGGTTGACAAAAGACGATTGTAGTGGTGTAGACCCGTCTGGAGACGCATCGGGCGCCTTGAAAATGAGTCGCTGAAGCTTATCGCCCTTGGACCCGCCTCCCGCAAGATCGGCTTGGTGAATCACGGTCACCGGAAACGTCTGCTGGGATTGCTGACTGTCACTATTCACCGTGGATGGATCTGAAACATATCGATAGATCGTCACCGTCCCCTGAGCGACCCACGTCTTGACCGCCCCTTTCTGCCAGGCGCTCCCATGTGCGTTGGCAGCCCGATCCGCCTGTCCCGCGGCAGAATTGACCTGCGCCCAACAGGTCAGGGATGCGGACAGTAACAGAGCAATGATGCCGATCAAGTGACCACTCACCCCGATGACCTCTAAAATGCTCTTCTTATTTCTCATGTTTCACCTCGCCATGGAGTTTTTTTCCAGATTTCTTTCCATTTGGATGAGGTCCTCTCGCCACTCGAAGGTCCTGGTCAAACTACACATCCCTGTCGTGTGCGGCGTCCTCTCGACCACCAGTCGCGGCCACCGCATTTCTCTCAAGATGCTTCCAAATTACTGAGAGAGCGGGTGATTCATTGAAGATCACGGGCTGGTCCTCCCTACCTTATGCATGAAACCGCAATTGCTCGCTTAATATTGCTTATTTGCCTTCTTCCGCATTTCAGACATCTTCTCGTCGGTTTCTGGTGTGTGAGGAAGAGTCTCATACCATTTGAGTGCCTCCCCGTAACGACCTCTATATGCTAATATATCGGCGAGTCTCCGCTTCCTGTCATTGGAGTCATCAGGGCCTCTTGTAAGCGAAATGGACTTCTCCATTAGGGTGATACCCTCTTGAAGGGTCGTGGACTTCTCAGATAGGGCTCTGCCCAAGACCCATACTGACTCTGAATAGTAATCGGCATAGCCCGATGACACTGTATCCAATTGCCGCTTTGGCATCTTTTCAAACAATTGCACTGCAGTTCTAAGTTCCTTTATAGCCCCCTGTCGGTCTTGACCAAGTGCGCCCGCGAGGTCAAAATGTATTATGGGATTATTGGGATCCAACCTTACCGCAAGCTTCAGCTCATCCAAGGCTTCTGATTGATACTCCTCAAATTCTTCACCGCCTTTCTTGCCCGCAGCTAAGCACAGGTAAATCCTAGCGAGATAGTGATGGGCTTCTGCAGATTGCGGGTCCGATACGACAGCTGCCTGCAACTCTTTAAGGGCCTCGCGCTTGCCCTCCTCTGTGGCTGCTACGCTGTCACTGCAGTTCCCCTCAAAAAGACTCTTCCCTTTGTCAAGGTGTGACGGTGTCGCTCCCTCCAAACCACCCGGGCATAAGGTGATCGAGAATAAGGCAAAGTAGAGAAACATGGAACTGGCCCTCCCATATTCGATTTGGCGTCCATCAAGCATTGACGCTCCTAACATGAGCTGACGTCTTAAAATCCAAATAAATTGGGGTCGCATCTCCATAATCCATTTTTCGATTCGGCCTTAATTCTCGGCCAACGTTTTCAATAGGCGCGAGGCGCGGTCGACAAACGGGGCGATGGTCGGATCGGCCCGCATCAAAGCCTTGAATCGTCGGATGGCTTCGCATACCGCCTTGTAGCGCATCCCTGCTGCCGCACGACCGAGGTCGTGCAGACTTAGCCCGCAATTCTCGTTGGCCAGATACAAGACCAAATCCCTGCCCCAATCCCCGTAGTGGTCCAACATCTGGTTCCACGATTCTTCCCGCACGGTTTCCACCACCCGGATGACCTGCTCCACCGCCGGCCGTGGAATCCAATGGCGCACATTCCCCTGTTCCTGGACGTTGCCATGGACGCGGCCTTGCAGTTGGGTGACAAAGGCCGCGCTTCCCAAGACCACTTGGGCCGTCAATTGCTGCCAGGGTTGCTGCTTCAAGCCTTCGCGGAGCGCCGCCTCGACGTACTGTTGGTACGCTCGAGCCGGATCTGGCGTATCGGCCCCCATCCATCCCAGCACTTGTTCGCACTCCAGCCAGGAAGGCTGGGGCACCCGGCCAACGTAAGCCCGGTAGGAGCTCCAGGGATAATTCCTCAAATACTCGAGCCGCTCCTGCCATTGGAGGTCGGTTCCTTCTCCTCCGGTTCCCCTTTGATTCCGCGCCCGACTGCGTTTTCCCAACTGAAAGCGTTCCACTCTGACGGGATTCAAATGGATATACCGGCTCAACTCCAGCCCCCACGCCTGCGGCTCCACGACGATCCCCTTGAATCGTCCCTGCAGCAGATGACCGCAGCGCCGGTGTCGGGCGTTGAACCACTGACTATACCCGCTGTTGAGCCATCGCATCGCGGCGCTGAGATTGGCCTCTAAGGTCTGTAACAGGAGATGATAATGATTCACCATCAAAGCGTAAACGTACAATCGTACCTGGAACCGCGAGGTCATTTCCCTCACCCGATTCAGAAATTCAGATCGATCCGCGTCGTCCAGGTAAATCGGTCGTCTCTCATTTCCACGGGACGTAATATGATACCAACACCCCTCCCATTCAATCCGTAGCGGGCGAGCCATAAGCGCACCATTCCGGGGGTCAATGAAGGGGGGCTCAGGGGGAGGAACCATGATACCGCACTCTGTGACCAAGAACACCATTAAGAAAAGGTGGTTTCTTGCAATAAGCGGGAGGTGGCGCGAAAAAAGGGCTTGTCGGTTCGACGGCGGCCGTTCATGTCCAAGCCTGACTCTTGGCCGGTGGCGACTTCGAATGGAACACCATTATCCGATTATCCCAGTTTTCCGCTGGAAAATGGATTCTGGAGATGCGACCCTTCAAGCTGTGTCCCAGGGTCTATTTTCGAAAATTCTCCGGCGCCAGGGTGCGGTTGAGGATGACGCGCGTGAAGACGAGCGATTCCGCCAACTGGCCGGCGATGTAGCGATCGATCCGGAATGGGAATTTGACGGTCGCGCCGGGATCTGCTGCCTTGGCCGCAGGCTTTGCTGAAAACGGGTCGGGGGTCGCGAGGGGAACGTCACGGTAGTCCGAAAACTCATAGACCTCGGTGAGCGCGACCGGTTGATTTGAAAACGGATCGGTCGCGGTGTCGTAGTCAAATTCCATGCGCGTGACCAGCGAAGTGGCGTCGTCAATGTAATAGCGCGTGGACTGAGACGGCGAGGCGCCTTGAGGACCATGACCGTTTCCGGGTGAATCATCGACTTCAATCACCTTCCTGTTCCTGGCGGCCTCAAAGGCCGGAGTGGGATGCGATCGATCGCGGTGGCCATTTGCATTCCCGTTTCCATTGTCGTTGCCATTATCCGCAGCTCCGTTCGCCCCTTGCCCCTGTGCAGTAAACCTGTCGGTGAGGTCTGCGAGGGTCTTGCCATGCTTGCGGAAGTTGAACAGGGCCTCGAGTGATCGTTCGGTTTGGGATTCGATGAAGCGCTGGACGTGGCCGGCTGCCTTGGTGCTGAGCGGGCCGGCCGAGTGCCACTGGTCTGTTCCGTCGGTCCCTTCGCGCGTGAGAATCCGATCAGGTGAGCGAGGATTGGCAAGAGAGGATTGAGGTACTGTGGATCCGTCGGGAGATCTATCGGGCGCCTTGAAAGTGAGTCGCTGCAGCTTATCGCCCTTGGACCCGCCTCCCGCAAGATCGGCTTGGTGAATCACGGTCACCGGAAACGTCTGCTGCGATTGCTGAGTCTCGTTATCGTAGCGATAGACGGACACCGTCCCGCTGGCCACCCACGTCTTAACGGCCCCCTTCTGCCAGCCGTCGCCATGTGCCTTCGCGGCCCGATCTGCATGTGCCGCGGCAGAATTGCCCTGTGCCCAACAGGTCATGGATGCGGACAAAAATAGAGCGATGATCCCGATCAAATGACCGCTCACCCTGATGACTCCGACAAAGCAGTTCTTATTTGTCATGTTCCGCCTCCACATAAAGTCTTTTTCCTGATTTCTTTCGTTTCGATGAATTCCTCTAACCAGTCCCTATCGTTGGCTAAACCAATTCGTGCCTAGTGTGCCATCACCTCAACCGAGAATGCGCTCCACCGCACGCCTCCCGGGATGCAATCAAATCTCACAAAAACCGAGTGATTTGTCGAATGTCAGTCTGCCCCGGGTTTTCATTTTGAGTGGCTCCTCAATCTCGTTGTCAATGGTCACATTTCTCCATGAGGAGCAGAGGACTTGATCGGTGATCCGCTCATGGTAAGATCCTCATCCCGCCGAGTCGTATTGCTGATGCTTGAAGCTCCACCCCGCGCGCGTCTCGACGAGCTAATGGTCAAGGCATCTCCCAACTGCCTAGGAACATTTTTTGTCAAGGAGAAATTTCTCTGGCAAACTTCTTCAACTCATCCAATTGACTGGATTCGATGATCTTGCGAACTTCCTCAGACCTGGATGAATCCAATTCCAGGGCCTTTTTGAAAAACTCCTGTGTCATTCCTGACAGATCCTGTGGTGGCTTCGAGGTGGCCAAAGATGCATCCTTCTTCGCACTGCGACTGTACGTCTGTTCTAGCGGAGAACCCAACCACTCCTGTTGCTTCTGTGCCGCCTTCGTGCCGACCCTTATTAGAAACTCTGCCAATTCTTTCCGATCGATGAGTGACACCAAGTTGAGGCTTGGCGTGTCACCAAACACTCGCGGTCGATACGGAGAAATCGCGAAAAGCACACGGTCAAAGTTCTGGCGCCGGGGTTCAACGTCAATGAGAATTAGATAACCTTTCAGAAGCCGTGAGTATTGTTTCGATTTCTGAGCTACGCGTTCGAGACAATCAATCACTTCGACAGGTCCGACCTTCTCGGCAAAGGACTTTAAGTACTCTTCACTTGCGCTTTCCCAATCCTCCTTCATTTCGTAAGTTGATGCCAAGAAGCTATGAACAGTTGGATACTCTGGATTCAGCTTCTGGACGATGCGCAAGTTGCGAATCACTTCATCCAAATTGGAACTTGATGCTGTCCTTGCGATTCCGAAATAGGCGTCAGGGTTTGTCGGGTCAAGCTCGCGAGCTTTCTGATAAGTCTCCCACGCTTCTTTCTGGACCAAATGGAATTGCTCCGGTTGGTGCGTATTGCTTAAGCGAATGCATTTCTCCCAGAGGATCCCACCCAAGACAAGATATGCTGCAGGGGAATTGGGGTTCAACTTAATCGCTTGTTTGATGTATTCCACTCCTTTGTCAAATGCGAGTGCTCTGAGTTCTTCCGTCGGAGCCCCGTCATCAGACCACTCATATCCATTCCTGTTGCATAACCAGGTCCCCTTTAGGAAGAGCTCCAAGGCCTCTCCGCTCAGAGAAGGATAGAGTGCAGCAAGGGCTTTTATGACCTTTGGATCGCGCGCATGTTGTTCAGCTCGACGCTCCTGCTCCATTAACGCGCCTTGGCGATGCTCTGGGTTCGGATTCCGCGGCAGTGACAGTTGCCAAGCCAGAGTTGTCATTGTCAGGAGAGACAACGCTAGGACGCTAGGAAACAAAATAGTGCAGAGCTTTGGTTTTTCACAAGTCGGCATAAAGGCCCTCCATTCTAACGGTGCATAATTCACCAGCTAATGTGGATATGGTTAGGAAGTCCCCTCTCACCAGTGCATGGGATCGGGCCGGCCAGATTTTCACAGATTGCACTTGTACCTGGCCGAGCTTGTGCAGCCAATACGATTAAGCCCCACGTGTCAAGTTCACTGAAGTTTACCGGAAAAGCGTCTGGTTTCAAGTCCAGTGCTCTGCCGAATTGATGGTTGCTATTGATAGTTGTGCTATAGATTTCGTTGTGCTCCGGGTTGCGAAATCCGGAATTTACATGCAGCCCGAAAGTCAAAGTTTGATCGTGAGCAAGATCGCGGATGAGAGAGATGTAATTTGCTAAGACCTGTTCTGCGACTGAGGCCATGCCTCTGTCGACGGCAAAGGCATAATCACCGCTATTGAGCTTATCGCAGAAGTGCTCGCTACAATCGACTGGGTAAAGTCCCAACTGACTAGGTATCTTGTCGACCTCAAGACTTCTGTACTCTCCGTGTTCAAGGTTTGTAATCACAGAGTGATTAATATACTCCTGAACAAAAATATCTTTGTATTCAGCCAATTGGGAAATGGTAACTGGATCACTATGGATTCCAGCAACACTGGCAGTAACATTATATAAATAGGAGATGGGACTGGGGCGCCCGCTCCCTCTTGAATACCCGGGGTGACTTGGTGTGGGGTAGAAACTGGTGTTGGCTCCGGGATTAGGTGTCAGAGGGTTGCCGCTATTCGAAGGCTGGTCGCCCACGACCTGCCAGGTGATTGTCCCATCCCGTACATTCGTGCTGGCGCTTAGTTGAATCGGGTTGTTTGCCCCATTCAGGCGTAGAATTCCCTGACTGCTGACGTCCTGTTCAATGCCATTGATATTTGTGGCCACGAAGCTGAGGGTGTTGGGGTGATCGGGGGCTGTGATTCTTACGTAGGGGGTCAATACAGTGACCGTCGGATTGGCGTTGTGGTTGGGATCGACATTCGGTACCGGAGACGAAAAGAAATCCCTGAGTCCATTGACGGTTCCATTCACGGCGATGCTGTAACGAGCGGTCGCCGGGGGAAAATCCACCGTCGATCCCTCGGCGGGGCAGGCCGAGGCACAGTCGTAGACGGTGCTCACAATCCCGGCGATGTCCCGGCTTATGGTGGCATGGCTGACGTGGATGGTGTTCCTTGCACTGTTGGCAATGCTCCAGGAAAGCGTGGTGGATTCGCCGGCTGCGATGGAGGTGGGACTGGCTTCCAGTTTGGCGCTTAGCGCGGGAGCCGTATTGACGCACTTGGTGCCCGATTTTGTGAATTCGAGACCAAGCAAAGGGATAGAGATGGTGAATCCACTCATCTCAGCGCAGAGCTGGTCATCAACAGGCAGATCAGTGATTGTGAATGTGTCCGTGCAATCATAATCCGAGGAGCCACAGTTAGGTGCTGTGCCCGGCAGGAAAAAGGCAGGTTTTATCGTGTAACTCAGCGTCTTGGTTTTCCCGGGCCAAAAGCCAATTGCCTCACCTGTGATCCCCCCGAAATCGCAAATGATGGGTGTGCAGAAGTGCAAGTTTATTTGGTCGTCCCGGATCGAGTACATGGACACCTCGATCTCTAATTCTCCCAAAATTCCCACGTAAGTGAATCGAAGGTTCTTGAGGTCTCCCAGTTTCAGTGTCTTGAAGCAGCTCTGATCGCCCAGAATCCCTCCGCAATCCAGAACGCGAAGAAGATATCCGCCACGGAGGATCGGGATGGAAGTGTTGCACCCGTCGTCGCACGAATAGCCCCCTACAGGAAAGAAGGGCACGGGGAAATTCGAGATGCGACCTTGTTTATGGCCCTTTGGTTTGGGTTTGAACTTGTGCATCTTCACCGCCGCAAAGCGTTGAGTGAGAAGCTGGGTCGGCTGACCCGGCTTGATATTTTCGATAGCTCTCTTGGACTCGTCCAAGGAAGCGATCCGGAGTTGCACTCGGTCGGATTCTTCTCCGGTGCCCACCTTCAGTGTAACGGGCGTATCCGGTGGAACATCAGGGTCCACGACCAGCACACCAACTATTGAATCGTTGTCAGAGGGTTTCTTCTCGGCCTGGGTTTCCAGTGAATTCAGATCGACGTGAACGCGCGGGTCATCCGACTCGATGGAGGCCCCCGTGAGATTATTTCCTTCAATCTGGAAAAAATATGCTTTTCCAGCAACAGGAGTAGAAGGAGTGAAAGCTTCCACGCTCGGTCGGGTGGTCGAAGTTAGGACCCGCACGCGCACCCCAGTGGATTCAAATTCCGGAATCCCGACCACAATGAAATATGTCCCCTCGGCGGTCGAGGCTTCTGCCGTCAAAGTGAACTGAAGCTGAGCGTCACCCGAATGGATCAAGTCTGTGATTGTCAGGTCGGATCCACCATCGACCTCCGCGTTGGAGAGATTGCTTCCTGTGACGGTGAAGGTCTTTGTCGATCCCGCCAGGATCATGGAGGATGAAACGGAGTCGACCACCGGTTTGCCCGCTGAATTCGGTGGGTTGATTGTAAAGTTTTTGGTCACGCTTCCCGTCGGGGTGGTGACGGACAAGGGAACATTGCCTAAGGGAGCTTCCGAGCCAATATACAGGATGGCCGTAATTTTTGTGGGATCGAGCACTTGCACATCAGCGATCGCAATCTTGGAATCCGTGGGCACGCTCAACGTTGCTCCCGTGAAGCCGGATCCGGTGATCTCAATCGGGAGGTCGTGTTGCTTCTGGTATCCTGAACTTGGAGTAACCGCAGTCACCGTGGGCGGCGTACCGACCACAACGGCCCTGTTTTCGGACGGCATTCCGAACCACTGATTGGTGTCTTTCACCATCTGCCACTGAAAATTGTACGCCCCGATCGTGGTGGGTGCAGTGATATTGAAAGAGAACATCTTGGTCGCTCCCGGCGCCACGGTTTCACCCGCAGCGAGGGACACACGGGTAAGTCCCCAGATGGTGTTATCGGGTGGCGATTGGGAGCCGAGGCGGTAGTTTCCACTCGACCTCCATGGTAGGGTTCCCGTGTTCTTGAAAGTTACTGATACCGGGTAGGATAATCCGGTAGTGGGTCAGTTTGAAATCTGATTCCATCGAATTTTCTTGCATTCAACCCCGAAAAGTATTATGTTCCCAGCATGCATAAACGCTCAAGCACAACCACTGATATTAATCTTATCGCGGCAAGCATAGTTGATGCCGCCACGTCCGACAAACCAACCAAAACCCCAACCATGCCAGATGGAAAAAACGCCGCCGCCGTTCTATTGGGACGCCGTGGGGGTCTCATAGGTGGCAAAGCCAGGGCTAAGATACTCTCCCCAAGAAAACGAAAGGCAATCGCCAAACGCGCCGCACTCGCAAGATGGGGCGCTGAAAAGTCGTAATTCACTCATACAACCCTCACCCACCAGATCAAACACACGCCAGCCTTACAGAATAACAAACAAATACTCTACTGATGTTGGAGTTGCGCTGATGGGGAGATGTGATAGAGTACGCAGGGCGTCCGTAGCTCAATGAATAGAGCAGCTCTTTGTCGAGGGGCCAGATGTGGGTTGAACTCCCACCGGACGCCCTGCGTCATGCTTTCTTTTTCTGGGGGTCGAATTTCATCCCCAGAGAAAGGGGGTGTCACGATGAAGCCTAATTTCATCGTGGCGATTATCCAGTTTGGGGACACTGTAATTGTCCTCATCTGGATATAAGCCCCGCCGGGCTCCTGTCCTTCAAGGGGTGGGAGCCCTTTTTACTGACAAACAACCAATTCTGTTTGTTTGATTACAACCAACAAAATTGGTTGTCTACTACCGCACAATCTATATTTCTTGAGATGAATATGTCAAGACATATTCATGAACAATAATAGATTTCTCACCCATCCACCACCACCTCCCCCAAACAAGAGAAATCCTGAAATTCTAAATTTTACAAAAAACTTCTTGACAATTGCTTGACCGCTCAAGCACAATCCAACCATGAACACACTGACCACGCAAAAAAGAGCGCAAGTTATCGCGGCACTGGTTGAAGGAAACTCCATTCGCTCTACCGTAAGAATGACGGGGGTTGCCAAGAACACCGTGATTAAATTGCTCGTTGATCTTGGCGCGGCATGTGAACGCTATCAACGCGAGCACTTGAATGGATTGAATTGCCGCCATATTCAATGTGATGAAATTTGGTCGTTCTGTTATGCGAAAGGTAAGAACGTACCAAAAGAAAAAATCGGGCAATTTGGTTTTGGAGATGTTTGGACTTGGGTCGCAATTGATGCCGACAGCAAATTGGCTATTTCCTGGCTCGTTGGAAAAAGAACCGCAGAATACGCCAAGGCATTCATTGACGATCTCTCGTCCCGACTTGCTCACCGCGTTCAACTCACAACTGACGGACTGAGGGTATACCTGACCGCCGTTGAAGGAGTGTTTGGGGCAGACATCGATTACGCCATGCTTATAAAACTCTACGGCGAGGACAGGAGCGAGGACACGAAATACAGTCCGCCAAAGTGTATTGGATGTGAGAGTGCGGCCATAATCGGAAATCCCGACCCCAGGCACATCTCTACCAGTTTCGTCGAACGGCAAAACCTTAATATGCGTATGAGCATGAGAAGGTTTACTCGTTTGACTAATGCGTTCTCGAAAAAAATTGAAAACCTCGCTCATGCGGTCTCTCTCCATTTTTTCTATTATAACTACGGTCGTATCCATCAAACATTGCGCGTGACTCCCGCCATGCAAGCTGGCGTATCAGATCATGTCTGGACATTAGAAGAAATCGCATCCCTCCTTAATTCAGATTAACAAACTCGGTGATATAATGAATGGCGAAGCGGGATACTTCCCGCTAGGAGGTTGATCCATGACTAAACTCATGGAATACCTAGTGCGAATACCCCGTCGCCATTCACGCAGACAGTGCGGGAAGTGACCGCCGCCGAGCCACGGTCAAACACTGTCTTGCCGCGTGTCGATCGCACGCGCACCGAAGACCACGGAGGACATTTCATGCAGAGAAGCATGCGTATTACACAAACCCATGACCTGCCGTGGCCGAAGTAACCGGCTGAGTGGTAAACTCGGACGTCGGACGCCGCTAGCCAAGTCGCGACAGGCAGAATCCGCCGTTAAGGGGCCGTGAGCATTTGTACGATGCGATCGGCCCTGAAATCCATTTTTGCTATTTGTTCCCATGTGCTCTCGCTTCCGCTTTATTTCCTTGCGCCATTCAAACTGACCCATTGCCGATAATCCAGGCATCATCCCGCTTGGCACGGACTGGCTTATGTACTCGGCGTTGTTCGTATCCACATTGACGTATCCCGTGGTCTGGCCGCACGGGGTGCTCAGATGAAAGGCGTGCTGGCCGGCGGAAACGGTAGAGGCCACGGTGAAGGTAGCAGTGGCGGGACTGCCCGAGTAATCTGAATTCGGAGTGGGATCCACCGGGAAAGTAATGCCCGTCTCATCACTCCAAATGGTCATCGGCCCGCAGAGTTTATTCCCCGAGAGGGTCAGGGTGGCAGTAGTCCCCGCCACAACCGACCCCACGACATTGGGAATGATCGCAGGAGTTCCGGGACAATTTACGAGGACCCCTGCATATTCATCTGACCAGGCAGAACTGGGAAGAAGCGTATTCCGCAGCCCGGTGTAGACATATTGACCGGTGGGAGTACACATGGAAGCGTTTATCGTGGCATACGCAAGTTCTCCCCCCGGGGGATTATTTGCAGCCCAACCGAAAATGGGCCAACCGATCTCCTCGAAGGGCCCCGTGTTGTTCAGCGTGTAGCGGGTGTCGGCTGCGACGCCGCCCATATTCCCAGCCGTCACCGTGAAAGTACTCGGAGGAGTGATGGGACTTGGCATCGAAAGAGTACCGGCAAACGGTCTTGGCGGCAAGATCGTCAAGGCAGGGTAGGGAGAAGAGAAATTCACCCAGTCCGTCGCGGCATAGTTCTTGATCGCATGATACCAGTAAGTGCCCGGGGCGTCATTGTGATTGATCTTGATGTTTCGGGCTTGACCCGAGCTGTCCAGGGTGGGTGTCCACTGGTCAACGGTTGTCACATAGCCGGGGTTGCCGGACCATTCATACTTCAAGCCGATGCTCATGTTGGCGCCACCCCCCACCGTCAGGGTATAGGCGTCATTGCCGGCGTTTCCTTGGGTGGGACTAAAGCTCATGGAGGTGGGTTGCGGGGGTGGAGGAGGGAGATTGACCGCGCCGACGAGATTGACCGTGGAACTCCCAAACCAGGCCACCCCGTCGCGCACCATCCGCCATTGATAATTGTAGTTGCCCGCCGTCGAGGGCGCCCTCACATTGAAGGTGAACGTCTTGCTCGCCCCGGGAGCGACGGTCTCCGTGGGCCCGAGAAACACCCGGCCCAACCCCCAGGTCACATTGTCCTGCGGGTTCTGTGAGCCCAGATGGTAACTCCCGGCCTCGCTCCATGTCGTCGTCCCCGTGTTTTTCATCGTGACGGAGAGCGGGTAGGAGGTGCCCGCCACCATGGGATTGGGCAGGGCGGTCTGGGTCACGAAGCTGGCGGCATCAACCTGGCTGTTGACATGAATGGTGTAAAAAGCCCTGGCGGACTGCCCGGAGTCGTTTTGCGCCGTCAGCACATATTGAGTTGTGGAGGTGGGACACATGTTTTCCCAACCTTCGGTCGCTACATCCTCTCCGCTCAGGTCCGCCGCCGTCGCATTCTGCGACCCCCAACGCAAATACGTGCATTGACCCCGGTTGATGGTGCTTTGGTCGGCATAGAAATAGGAAATGCTGGGTGGAGAGGGTTGGGGGTACAGGGTGATCGAGGTGGAAATGGTCTTCCATGGGCCGTTGGGACCGTTCAGGGAATTCCGGATGCCCACGAAGGTATAATATCCGGCAAAGGAATCGCTGTCGTAGTAGTTGTTGACACACCCGGCGGCATCAAAGGTCACCCCATAATCGGTTTCATAGAGCACACCGTCCTAGTAGTATTTCACATCGACGGTCATGTTGGCGCCCCCGCCCGCACAGAACCGGATGGTGTCGGGCATGGTAATGGTGCTGGGACCGGCCGTCAGCGAGTTGGGATTGGGCGCGGTGGCCTGCAGCAAAAGCGGGGAGTTGCAAAGAGAATACAAGAAGAGGAATGCACACCATGATGGAGTGGGTTTCCGAAGAAGTCCCGATGCTAACATACAAGCCTCCTGAGAGCAGCACAAGGAAACAGAGGGAAGGGAAGAATCTTCAGCGATACACTTCTACTCTCAGTGACGGGGGGAAATTAGCAACGCCACCGTAGCACAAAAGAAAAGTGGAAGTCAAGAGAAATCTTTCACAAATGCATTCATCGAAGCCAAAATCGACCGGAAGGAGCGTAAGCGCCGCATCAGAACAAAGGGGGGGATACTCTTTATCAGTAAAACTTGATTCTCTCTTTATGTTTGAACGTGGGCACACGTCTGTGCCCCCCACAATCGATCAACTTGCCGTCATCCGGAACGATAAACGCGTTTGCTCTTAACCTACGAATAGAACGATTTCTTTGAATCCGCCATCTGAACAATCAGTTCTGACGCCGTGAACCGGTCTCCCCATTTTTTCTGGAGTGATTCGAGCTGGCGCAATACATTCTCAAGGCCAAGCGTGTCCATGTACCGGAATGGGCCGCCCCGAAAGGGCGGGAAGCCCAGGCCCATGACGGCGCCGATGTCCCCGTCTCGCGGCGAGCGAAGGATGCCTTCCTCCAGGCAACGGGCGCATTCATTCAACATCGCCATGGAAAGCCGCGATTGCATGTCACTCGTGACAACTGGTTTTCGATTTCTTCCGCCGGGCAGCAGATCGTAGATCGTCGGGTCGACTCCCGATTTCTTGATTTCGCCCTTACGAGTGGTGACGTATAGATAGAACCCCTTCTTGCTCTTACGCCCGAGCCGGGCATCTTTTGCAAGCAACTCCATGCTGGAGGGTGGTTTCAGCCGTTCGCCAAACGCCTCCAGCAGAATCTTCCCCACCTTTGCCGCAACGTCGATGCCGACTTCATCGAGCAGGGTCATGGGCCCCACGGGAAATCCGAAATCGACCATGGCTTGGTCCAGGGCCTCCACTGGTGCGCCTTCCTCCAGGATGAATGACGCTTCGTTCATGTAGGGCGCTAAAATCCTGGAAGTATAGAACCCCACGCCGTCGTTGACGACGATGGGGAACTTCCCGATTTTTTTCCCATATTCCACGGAAGTGGCAATCGTCTGCTTGGAGGTCTGTCGGGTGATGATGATCTCAAGCAGAGGCATTCTGTGAACGGGCGAGAAGAAGTGCAACCCGATGAATTGCTCCGGACGCCGCGAGGCTTCCGCCAGCTTGGTGATCGAAATCGAGGAGGTGTTCGAGCCCCAGACGCACTCGTCCCGGAGATGGGGCTCGACTTCCTGGATTACCTGATGCTTGAGCTCAATGTCCTCGAAGACCGCCTCAATAATCAAACCGCAGGTCGAAAACCCGGTCAACCCCGTGGTGGCAGAAACTCGATCCTTCAATTCCTGCAGTTCCAACCGTGAGATTGATTTCCGGCGAAAGCGATCCTCGAAGACTTTGAAACAGGTTGTGAGGCCCTTCAAGCAGGCCTCTTCCGAAACATCGCGCAGGCGCGCGCTCAAGCCGGCGCTGGAAGAAACCGCGGCGATGCCCGCTCCCATGAATCCGGCGCCCAGTATGCCTACCTTGCCGACTGCTTGCGGCTGGATGGAGAGGTCATCGATCCCCGGATCCTTTTTCACATCAGTGGTCGCAAAGAACAGGTGAATCAACTGCCGGCAGGTGCTGGTCATGGCGAGATCGCCAAATCCCTTGGATTCCGCCACGTATCCTTTAACGGGCCCTTGCGAGAGGCCCACCCGGATCGCTTCCAAGGCGCGCAAAGGAGCGGGATAATGGCCATGCGTTTTCTCCCGAATCAATTTTTCGGCCTGCCGGAAGAGCAGCCATCGACCCACCGGATTGCGTTCCAGTGCCCAGGCAAGCAGTCCCTTGGGCCGATGCTTGCGCGGGTTGAGCTTCCCCTCGGCGAGTTCGCCGGCGCGTGTAAGTGCGATTTGGAGAAGCAAGGGACGGGGAACAACCTCGTCGACGATTCCTTTCCTGAGCGCCTGCTGAGGCCTGTAATTACGGCCGCTGGTCGCAATCTCGATGGCGTTCTGAAGTCCTACAAGAGGCGGCAGGCGTTGGGTTCCACCGGCTCCGGGGAGCAAACCCAGCTGCACTTCGGGTTGTCCAAGTTGAGTTTTCCTGTCATCGGCACAGATCCGGTAATGGCAGGCCAGCGCCACCTCCATGCCACCGCCCAGGCAGGCGCCATGGATGGCGGCCACGACGGGGATCTTCATATCCGCAATCTTTTGCAAGACTCTCTGACCGGCGTGGGACGCTTCAGCCGCCTGGCTCGCTGATTCGAACTTCAGGAATTCGTGGATGTCGGCGCCAGCGATGAAGGTATCCTCCTTGTCGCTGATCATGACGATCGCCCGAAGGTCGGAGCGGCGTTTAAGATCCTCAAAAATTTCGTTGGCCTCTTGGACCACTGCGGCAGTGAGCTTGTTGACCTTCTCCCCTTCGAGGTCCAAGCGGAGAAGGGCTATTTGGTTCTCATCAATGGAAAGTTTGAATGCGGGCATAGGATGTATGCAGGGTTGAATTGATCTGTAAAGGATGCGAAGGATTTTGAGATCTCAAGAGCGCTGTTCACGCACAACCACTTCCGTGCCGCTAAATTGCTCCCTGACTTCTGAGAGATGAGATTTCAGGTTTTGAATATCCCAACCGAGCCAGAATCTCATCGGTGTGTTCCCCCAGCTTTGGCGCGGGATGATACACAGGGACCTCGTTACCTGAAAACTTCAACGCTGACCCCAGCTGCTTGATCATTTCCCCAGAAGGGTGGGCCGCCGCGTGAACCATACCGCGCTGCTGGATTTGAGGGTCTGACAAAACTTCGTCCAGGGATTCCACCGGTTCGCAGCAGACGTCAAGTCCTTCGAATGCAGCCACCCATTCGGCTTGGGTGCGGGACGCCAGAGTCCCGGCAACCTGCCGGGTGACCTGCTCGCGCTCATCTCCCGCGGCAAACTGCTTCGATGTCAACTCGCGCCGGCCGATCGCTCTGCAAAAATTCTCCCAGAACTTGGGTTCAATCGCCCCGAGGGCCAGGAACCTCCCATCCGCTGTCCGGTAGACGTTGTAAAAGGGAACCGATCCTGTGAGCTCCGTCTTTTCGCCCCGCTCCAGTGAATCGCCCGCCATGCTTCGAGAAAAGGCAACCGGGAGCAGCGCCAGGACCCCGTCCAGCATGGACACATCGACATGTTTTCCCTCGCCTGATTTTTGTCTCGCGAAGAGGGCGATCAAGACACCTGCAAGACAAAGCATGGCGCCGGAGGCCAGGTCGGCTATTTGAACGGGCGGGATGACGGGGGTTCCGCCGGCATCCGTATTCAATCCCAGCAATCCCGCACGGGCAATATAGTTGATGTCGTGTCCGGCCCGGTTGCGATACGGACCGTCCTGACCATACCCGGAGATGGAGCAATAGATGAGTCGGGGGTTGATCTGTTTCAGACTGTCATAATCGATCCCCAACCGTGCTGTGACCCCGGGTCTAAAGCTCTCAACCAGGACGTCGGCCTTCCGGGCCAGCTTCAGAAAGACCTCCTTGGCCGGCGATGATTTCAGGTTTAGCGTCAACCCCTTCTTGTTGCGATTCAATTGGAGAAACAGGGCCGATGTCCCGTCCACAAAGGGGGGGCTCAGTCGAACCGGATCCCCCAGCGCCGGCTCTTCAATTTTGATGACCTGTGCTCCCCAATCTGCGAGCACCATGGTGGCATAAGGCCCCGGCAAGTGGCGGGAAAGGTCAAGGATAGTGAGGTCATTTAACATGTTGAGTTGTGTGGAGATGTCCCGCCAGGAAGCCTTCAAATGTTATTGTGTTCGAGGACCATTGCCCCTCCGTGTCCCCCCGCCGCACAGGCAGTCACCAGGCCGAATTCTGATTGGGTTCGCACCAGTTCGTTTGCCAGGGTCGTGACCATGCGCGCCCCCGTCGCCGCAAACGGATGACCGATGGCAATCGAGCCGCCATAGCGATTGAGCTTTTCATAATCCACTTCTCCTATGGGCTCGCTGCGATTCAACTTCTCCTCCGCCCACTTCCTCGATTCAAACATTTTGATCGTCGACAAGACCGAGGCGGCGAATGCTTCATGCATTTCGATGGCGGAAAGATCATCCCACTTGATGCCGGCGCGGTCCAGCGCCACGGGGGTGGCATAGGCAGGGCCCATCAGCATTTGATCTTTAGGCGAGTGTGCAGAGAAGGCGTAGGATCGGACGAAAGCCAGCGGCTTCACTCCGAGGGACTGCGCCTTCTCCTCGCTCACTAGCATGACCGCGGCCGCGCCATCAGTCAGAGGGCTGGCATTAGCCGCTGTAATTGTTCCGTAGCGGCGATCGAAGACCGGCTCCAATCCCGCCATCGATTCCAGTGAGGCGTCGTGGCGAATCACATTGTCTTCCTGCACCACTTTCTTTTCTTCGACCAGGAAAGCGGGCGAGATCTCGCTTCTGAGAATCCCCTTGTGCTGCGCGGCCGAGGCGCGGATGTGACTGAGTAAGGCAAACTCATCTTGTTCCTGACGTGAGATCCCGTTAAGTTGCGCCATCTGTTCGGCCGACTGTCCCATGGTCAGCCCGGTCGAGGGTTCCTCGAGCGCCGGGGCATCGGGAATGAAATCCCGAAATTTGAATTTCAGCCCCGTCGAGAGCTTCTGTCTGAAGTTGCGCCCACGATTGAGTTCGAGAAACAGATCCCGGGCGCGCTTGCCGAAGGTCAAGGGGACATCGGACAAAGATTCCGCTCCTCCGGCCACTATGACATCAGCCAGTCCGGCCGCGATCTGATCGACACCGTTGGCAATGGCCACCAAGGACGAAATGCAGGCCAGGGAAACCGTGTACGCCGGGACTCGAGGGGGAATTCCACAGCCCAGCGCGATCTCCCGCGCAATATTGGGCATCTTCAGTGCCTGGACGACCACGCCAAAGATCATTTGATCGATGTGAGGGGCGTCGATCCCGCTGCGCGCCAGCAGTTCAGTCACCGCAATTTTTCCGAGGTCGACGGCGCCGAGGCGGTTGAAGTGAGTCCAGGCCTTAATGAACGGGGTCCGACATCCCGCCACGATCGCAGTACGTCGTCCGGGCGAAAGTGAAGGCGGCATGAGGTGTTCTCCTGTGGTTGACACTCAGAAGCATAGGGGAAAGGGTTCGGGGTTTCAAGGGAGGAGTTTTCCTCCATCAGTGATGCGATGTGACGCTGCATTGTGAGGACGCATGTCCCGGCCATTGGGCCCGGGGATTTTTCTGGCCTGGTTGGCCTTCCGGGGTCGCCCGGCAAATCTTTATCGTCCTGCCGGTGCGGCCCGGGTTTCTTCGTAAAGGCTGCTGATCTCACGGGAGTATTTCTCAGCGATAAATTTCCGCCGGAGCTTGAGCGTGGGGGTCAGCTCGCCAGTCGCTTCAGAAAAGTCAACCGGGAGGATCCGAAATTTCTTGATCTGCTCAAAGCGCGCCAATTGCTGATTCACCCGGTTCACGATGTCGGCGACGCGTTCAATCACCCTCGGATGCTCCGTGAATTCACGATACGTCCCTTCGCCCGCACCCAACTGGCGCGCCACCGGGGGGAGTGTCTCCACGCTCAGCGTCAGAAGGGCCGTCAGGTAATTGCGCCGATCACCCACCACCATCGCCTGGCTGATGAGGGGATCGTGCTTCAAGAGATTTTCGATGTTTTGGGGAGAGATATTCTTTCCGGCCGAAGTAATAATCAGTTCCTTTTTCCGGTCCAGGATGGTGAGAAATCCTTCATCATCAATCCGCCCGATGTCGCCGGTCCGATACCATCCGTCGACCAGGGCTTCCTGCGTGGTCCGGGGGTCTTTGAAATATCCCAGGAAGACATTACGGCCGCGGACCAGGATCTCGCCGTCATCGGCGATCTTCACCTCCACTCCGGGCAAGGGCTTTCCCACCGTCCCGAACTTGAAATGGTCAAAATCGCTGACGGTGGTGGGGGAGGTCGTTTCGGTGGCTCCATAGGCCTCAAAGACCGGCAATCCCACCGCATGAAAGAACTCCATGATTTCCCTCGACAAGGGAGCCCCTCCGGACACAAAAAAACGGAGGCGGCCGCCCAACCGCTTGCGCAGCTTCTGAAAGGCCAATCGGTCTGCCAGCCAGCGCTTAAAGCGAAGGCCCGCTGGCAGGGCGCGCTTCGAGATTTGATAGCGTGTCACCTCCCGTCCGACCTTGATCGCCCAATGAAATAGCGTCCGTTTGAACCCCGGGCTGGATGCCACCGCCGCCAGGATCCGCTCGTGGGTTTTTTCAAAGAAACGTGGAACTCCGGTGACCACCGTCGGCGCGACCTCCGCCAGGTTTTCCGGGACTGTCTCCATCCGTTCGGCGTATCCGACCTGGGCTCCCAGGTAGACGGGGAGATACAGACTGCCGAGCCGTTCCAGGGCGTGTGCTAGGGGGAGAAACGAGAAGAACACATCCCGGTCCGAAACCATGTTGAGGCTGGACACGGTCTCGCAAATAAACATCAGGTTGTCGTGGGCCAGCATGACCCCTTTGGGCGGCCCTGTCGTGCCGGACGTGTATATGATGATTGCGAGCTGATCAGAACGCAGGCCACTGAGCGGAGGATCCAGATTCGCCGGTTGTAAGGCCGCGAGCCGCTCCCCCCTTTGGAGGAAGTCATCCCACGGGACAACGAACTCGTCTCCGCGACTCACCCCGGTCGCATCAATGATGACAGCCCTCTGGAGGGATGGAACCTGGGCGCGCACGTCGTTGATCTTTTCAAGTTGCTTCCGATTCTCCACCACCACCAGCCTGGCCTCGGAATGACTGAGGATGTACGCCATGTCTTTCGGGACATTGGTGGCGTAAATTGAAACAGAAATGGCCCCCACGGCCAGGATGGCCAGATCGACCATCGCCCATTCAGGCCGATTGTTGGAGAGAATTGCAACGACATCGCCTGCCCGCACCCCCTGGTCCGTGAGAGCCGCCGCGAAATATTGGACCGACCGGCCAAACTCACCCCAGGTGATATCCATGTAGCGACCCCCGCGCTTCACCCGGAGCGCAGTCCGGTCCGACCGGGTGCGCGCATGTTTCCAGAAGCAATGGACAATGGTTGCTTCCGAGGGCATAGGCAATACTCAATTTCGATGGATAATAGGAGCCGGATCGAGAATGCAGTATATCAGAAAAATAAAGTCCAAAGTTCAAAGTCCAAAGTCTGGAACCCAGATCAAAGTTCCAAGTTCAAAGTTCAAAAAGGCAAGTCCAAAGTTCCAAGTCCAAGGTCCAAAAGAACCAGTTCAAAGTTCAAAGTTCCAAGTTCAAAGTGCAGTTCAACTCTGACTTCTGACCTCCGGCTTCCTGCGTCTGGCCACTGGCTTCCGGTTATTTCCTCTGAGAACTGGGAACTGACAACTGGTTCTCTGACTTCTGATTTCCGACTTCTTTCTTCGGATGATCTTCTCTGAGAACTGAGAACCGAGAACTGACAACTGCTCTTCTCAAAAACCCTTTGTGATTTCATACATCCACCGAGTACAATCCCCGCATCGTTTTGCATGTTTCATCCAGAACAGATCGAATGATGAGTGAAGAATTCGAGAGGAGCCCATGCCGATCAGCAAACAACTTACGGTGGTGTTAGAGAACAAGCCGGGGGCGCTGGCAGAGCTGTGCACGGAGCTCTCCAAACTCGCGGTCAATATCACCGCGATCATGGCCCCTGAATCAAAATCGCAGACCCCCCTCCGCATGGTGACCAGCAGTCACGAGACCGCAAAACGTGTGCTCACATCGATGAACTTGAAATTTACCGAGGAGTCGGTGCTCACCCTGCGGGTTTCGGATCGTCCCGGCTCGCTGGGTCGTCTGACGCGCAAGCTGGCCGAAAACGAGATCAACATCGAGTACATCTATGGATCCATCGTGAAGGGAATGGGCAAGGCTCTGATTGTGGTCGCCGTATCGGACAACGAACGTGCGGCGAAGCTGGTATGATCTCAAGAAGGCGGCCCAACCGCATGGCCGAGACGTCGGATCGAGACGCATTGAAGATGCACCCGGCTGGGGACACCAGAAACTCAAGTTCGCTGTGCTACCCCCTGAATTCAACTTAAATTGAGGAACGACTCCATGAGTTCCCTTCTCCAATGGCGCAAGGAGTTTCCCATTCTGGAATCGACTTGCTACATGATTTCCAACTCGCTCGGCGCCATGCCGCGCAAGACCTACGATGACCTGCGCCAATATGCCGACACGTGGGCAAGGCGTGGTGTGCGGGCCTGGGAAGAAGCGTGGTGGATGATTCCCGCTGAGGTCGGAGACTTGATGGCACCCCTCATCGGGGCCGGGAGCGGGGAAGTAATCATGCAAACCAACGTGACCTTGACTCAGGCCCAGATTCTTTCTTGCTTTGAGTTCAAGCCGCCCCGAGACAAGATCGTCTGCGAAGCCATGAATTTTCCCTCCGTGATGTACCTTTACCAGCAGGCCACCCGACGGGGGGCTCGCTTCGAAACGGTTCCCAGTCACGACGGCATCCACACCCCCACCGAGGCGATGCTCCAGGCGATCGACGAAGAGACCCTGCTGGTTCCGATGTCTCATGTGATTTTTAAGAGTGCCTACGTCCAGGACGTTCAAAAAATAATCGATCACGCTCATCAGGTGGGCGCCCTGGTTATCCTGGATGTGTACCAATCCGCCGGCATCTTGCCCATCGATGTGAAAGCGCTCAATGTGGACGTGGTCATCGGCGGCTGCTTGAAATGGCTGTGTGGCGGACCCGGCAATGCGTTCCTTTATGTCCGGCCCGATTTGTACGAGAAGCTGGAACCAGCCCTGACCGGCTGGCTGTCGCACGAATCGCCGTTTGATTTTGAGCCGCCCCCCATTCGGCGTCGTCACGACGTCTGGAGGTTCTTATCGGGAACCCCCCCTATTCCGGCTCACTATGCAGCCCGGGCCGGCCTGGAGATTGTTAACCGGATTGGAGTGTCTGCCATCCGAGAGAATTCCGTTCGTCAGACCGCCCGGCTGATAGCGCTGGCCGATGAAGCAGGTTTAACGGTGAATTCGCCGAGGGATCCTGACCAGCGCGGGGGGACGGTCTCGGTTGATCTGCCCGGGGCCATGGAAGTGGCCCGCGAGCTGGTTCGCCGGGATTTTCTCGTGGATTATCGCCCCGGAGCCGGCATCCGTTTGTCACCTCACTTCTACAACACAGATGACGAGATCGACGCCGTCGTGGGTGAGATCAAGAAGGTTTCCAATTCGCAGGCGGTTTCCTCAGTGCGGAGATAATCCGGGTTGTCCGCCGGACTCCGGGTTGGATTCGATCTTACCCTGGGGCTGCGGTCCTGTGACCCCGGCTTCGCGGGATGAACCGTCCGAATCAGGTTGAATCACCCATCCTTAAGGAGTGGACAAAGACCAGGATCACCCGTGCGTCCCAGGGGTTTACAACGCCTCCATCGAGTTTCTGACTTCTTCTCCAACAAGGACAACACCATGATAAAGAGGATCATTGCAGCTGCGTTATTTCTAGTCGCCTCACCGCTCCACGCGCAGACGTTCCGCCCGGAAATCCGGGGTTCCCATGGGATCGTCGGCTCCGGCCGCTACTATTCCGTGGCGGCGGGGATCCGGATGCTCGAACTCGGAGGCAATGCCATCGACGCGGGGGTGGCGACGGTATTTGCCTCTTCAGTGGTGGAGGTGTCCCACTTCGGTTTTGGCGGAGAAGTTCCCCTCATGATTTATGACGCGAGGTCGAAGAAAGTCATTGTGATTAACGGCCAGGGAACAGCGCCCCGGGATCTGAAACCGGAATTCTTTAGGAAGATGACGGATGATGAAAAGAAGGCCGCCCATTTCAAAAACAGCGCCGGTGTGGAGCTTCCGCTCGCCGATATTGGGCAGGGAAAGATCCCCGGCAATGGGCCGCTCGCCGCCACCCTGCCCGCCGTGATGGATTCGCTGGCCCTTGCCCTGGAAAATTACGGCACCATGTCCCTGGAACAGGTGATGCAGCCCGCCATCGAACTCGCCGACGGATTTCCTTTCGTTGAGGGATTGGAGCACTACTGGGAACAAAACCGGAAATTCTGCGAGAAGTACCCGGATACGATGACCGCCTATTTTCCGGGCGGAAAGACGCCGGAGGTGGGGGAGATGTTCCGGCAATCCAACCTGGCAAAGACCTTCCGGGCGCTGGTGGCTGCTGAACGCCAGGAGTTTCGCCGTTCGCACGACCGCCGCAAAGCCATTGAGGCGGGGCGCGATGCGTTTTACAAGGGGGACATTGCGCGCCGCATTGCCGACGCTGATCTGAAGGCTGGCGGGGTTATCACATTCGAAGATCTCGCGCAGTACCACGGAAAGCTCGAGCAGCCCACCACGACCAACTATCGCGGATACCAGATTTACAAGGCGGGTTTTTGGGATCAAGGCCCGGTTCTTTTGATGACCCTGAACATTCTTGAGGGATTCGACTTGGCCGATATGGGACTCGACTCCACCGAGTTTATCCATACCGTGACGGAGGCCGTCAAATTGGCCTACGACGACCGCAATGCCTATTTTGGTGATCCTGACTTTGTGAAGGTGCCCGCAGAAGGCCTGCTGTCGAAGGAGTATGCCGCCACGCGCCGCGCTCTCATTAATCCCCGCAAGGCGGCGCTCGACCATCGACCGGGAGACCCCTGGAAATATGAAGGTGTTGCGGGCCGACGAGCTGACGCCTCGGGATCGCGGTACTTTGCCGATTCGGACCCGGGCCGGCAGATTTATGTTCCTCACGCCGAGGGCGATCCCACGGTCGGGTTTGTTTCCGGCGACACGACCTGTGTGAATGCAGTCGATAAGGACGGGAACCTGTTTTCTGCCTCCCCTTCTTCCGGGTGGATTCTCGGAGGCGCGTTCATTGCCGGCGACACCGGCGTGCCGCTTTCTAATCGCGCCCAGGTTTTTTCGTTGGACGAGAAATCCCCGAATTATCTGGTCGGGGGAAAGCACCCGCGGACGACCCTGACTCCGACCCTCGTCCTGGTCCCGGATTCTGATGCACTCCCGGGTCCGGATCAGCCGACGGCACAGATCGGCAAAACAAATCCCAATGGCCCCGCGGGAGAGCCCCCGTCTGCACGGAAGCTGAAGCCTTACCTCGCCCTTTCGACCCCCGGGGGAGATAGCCAGGATCAGCAGGTGCTGAATGTCCTGCTGAATCTAATCGATTTTAAAATGCCCATCCAGCAGGCCATCGAAGCACCCCGGCTGAACACGGACCACCCTTTCAGTTCGTTTGATAATCATCAGGACAAGCCGGGTGATTTGACCCTGGAAAGCCGAGTCGCCCCGGGAGTCATCGATGCCCTTCGAGCCAAGGGACACTTGGTGACCGTCCTCGGACCGTATGGGATGTATACAGGGATGACGGCGGTGGGGGTGGATCCGAAATTCGGGACTTTGTTCGGAGGCGCGGACGTGCGGCGAGAGCGTTACCTCATGGGGTGGTAGAAGACCGCTCTGTCCGGTTCCATCGTTCCGGCCCATTTCAATATTTCATGCGGGAAGTGCGAAGGCGACCCGGGTATGAGCACTTCACAATGGCTGGATCGATGCCCGGACTGGCAAGACAAGCATCTAAAGGAGCAGAGCAGAATGGTTCCATGGCTGTTGTGGGCTCATGTTCTCGGCACGGTGCTCGTGATAGGGGGTGTTATTGCGGGATGGGTCTCGATGAGCCAGGCGGCGATTGCGGGCGAGGCGAAGGTGGTCTTTTTTGCACTCAAGGTCATGCACCGAATGAACACCTGGACTCTACATCGGGGGGCCGCCCTGATTTTGATGAGCGGATTCTGGATGGCATTCGCCGGGCCAGTCCCCTTGAAGCTGAGCGCCAATCCCTGGTTGTTGTATTCGGTCATTGCTACACACGGGCAGACGAGACGTCTGCCCCACCACGGCTCTCGGCAATAGAGATCAAAGATGGTTGAGACAGAACAGAAAAAAACAGCATCCGGCGCCAAAGCGAAGGCCGTGGATTTCTGGCATCATCGCTCAAGGGCGACACGCCTGGAGCTTTTACTGCTGGTTCTTGTGTTTCTGTTCTTTGAATTCGTCGTCCCCATGCTCCTCGGCAGCCAGTACTCCAAGCGTTTCTTTGAAAAACACCTCAGCGACGCGCTCCGGTATCCCGTGACCTTCGATCGCCTTAATACGAACCTCTTCGGCCGTCCGGCGTTGTGGGTGGGAGGTATGAACATCCAGGATCACGAGGGTCATCCTTTCTTCAGAGGCGACGAGGTGAAAATGGAGTTGAGCCTCTGGGCGCTGCTGCGCGGACACATTGTGCTGAATCTCATCCGGGTGGTGGACGGCGATTTTCTGGCGGCCCGCCTCCCCGATGGGCGTTGGAACATCGCCGACCTCGTGTCAGCCGGAAATGATCCCGATCGGGCCATCGATCTCGAAAAGACCGCCGTCGAGATGAGGAACATGGTGGCCACCATCCAGGATCAGGCCCTGCCCCTCCCCCTGGTGCAACATATCCGCCTTCGAGATTTTTCCATCTCCACCCTGGACATCCGCCGCAAGACGCGCTTGCAAGTGGACGCCATCGATGACGACCATCCGGAATCCAGTCTCGAGGTCAAGGGAAATTTTGCCGTGTTTGTTCCGGATGACCTCAGCACCCTCAGCGGAAATCTCGATCTGGCCCTGAAACATTTCAACCTCCATATTTTGAATTCCTATCTGGAATCCACCCAGTTTCAGGTGAAAGGCTTCGAGGGTTTCTATGATTTGCAGTTGAAGATGGAAGGACAGGGATCTTCCCCCATCTCCATCAGTCTGCGGTCAAAGGCCGACCAGTTGAAAGTGGCGGTTGACACAACGTCGCCTGGAACCTTGGGCCCCGCAGGGTCGAGTCATCCCGGCCCGGAGGGCTTGAACCGTGGCAGAAAATGGATCGATCTAAAAACCGCTTCGCTGGAGGGACTGCTGGGTCTGGCCACCGGGGAAATTCGGTTCAATAAACTCAATGGAGAGCTGGCGTCCACTCATTTTGAGATGAACGGCCGGGTGTACAACCTCCACAGCATGATGCCCCGCTTAGAGGCCACCGTTTCGACGGGGGAATTTGAGATTGTTGACCCCTTCCGGTCGTTGATCGATGCACAACTGGATGAGTTCGGAAGACGGATCTTCGCGGGACTCACCGGGTCTGCTCAGGCACAATTGGTTTGGACCGGAAGGCTCGATGACCCGACATTCGACTGGAGGGCTGATCTGAAGAAAGGGCAATATCGGAACGACCGGTATGACTTCCAATTGAAGGACATTGTTTCCGTGATGCGGTCCAGCGGCAAGAAGACCCAGATCGATTCGCTGGGAGCACAGTTCTTCGGCTCCCCACTGCAGGCCTCGGGCTGGGTCGATGAGAAGGACCGAATGAACTTGAAGGTCGCGATGCCAGCGATTCCGTTCGGCAAAATCTACCCCTATCTGAAGCGGCTGAGAAGCGAGGGGTACCTGGACTTCGCGCGATGGTTGGATCGGGTCTCCAGCATGAGTGGTCAAGGGCACGCGGAGTTACTGGTGGCCGGGGGGCTGGATCACCCGGAGGTGGCTGGGACCATGAGTTTGGCCGGGACTCGCATACAGCTTGCAGGCCTCCCTTTCCCGCTCGAAAACGTGGGGGGCCAGGTGGTACTGAAGGACAGGATCGTTTGCACGCATCAGTTTTACCGCAGGGCCCTGTGCGCGGAGCAGATTTCCGGCTCCTTGGGGGACTCGCCCTTTGAACTGGAGGCGGCACTGGATCCGGAGGATCTCTCCCTGTTGGCCTTGCACCTCAGGTCGCCGTCCATGAACTTGCGCCGATACGATGAATTGACGTCTTCGCGCTGGATTGATCGAGTGGATTTGCCGATAGTCGGGCAGGTCAAGGAAGCGGGCGGGGTCGCCGAGATTCAGCTGGATTATCCTGCGGGCGGTGCCCACCGTGCCGGTCCGATCCTGAGATCGAATGCTCCTGATTTGGCACGGGATGCCGTTCCTGACGCCGAGGACGATCCGGTCGCGCGGAAAGAAGATGGTCGAGTTCCGGATTTTTCCCTGCAGCTGCGAAATCTGCGAAATGGCAGTGCCGTGCTTTCCAACTTCGGTCTGCCGCTCAAGGGCTTCTCTGGCGGGCTCACCTACAGCGGCGATAGGCTGAGGTTTCATCGCTTCATCGGATCCGTGGGGGACTCTTCTTTGTCGTTGGATGGGGGAATCGAACAGCTCAACGAGCTGGGTGAACGATGGGATCTCAAAGCACAAATGAACGCCCTGTTTCCGCAAGCGTCCACATTGCTTCCGGCGGCATGGAAGAACCAGATTACTGCGGAAGGGCAGTTCCCGGTCATTCTTTCAATCCTGGGTGAACGACATGACCAGCTCGAGGTCCGAGCCGAGGTCCATTCTCCCGAATCGACTCAGCTCAAACTCGCCGGTTCGTTCGAAAAACCGGTGGGCACTTCGAGCCAACTAGCTCTTGAAGGCATCTGGAAAAACCAGATCTTTACCGTCAATGAAGGAAAAGTCACGCTCGACGAACTTCCTTTAACGGTCCATGGATACCTGGATTTTTCGGAGTCTCATGGGGTTGAGATGTCCCTGACCGCGGCGATGGCCCAGTTCGCTCCGGTGACAACGCTCGTGAAGTTCGTCAAGCTCCCAGCGACCCCGCTGAGAGTCCGCGGCGGCTCGGCGTCCGGCTCCATCACGCTGAAGGGGAGCCCGAGCGATCCCCAATTGAGCTCGACCTTAAGACTTGCAGACGTCTCGGTGGACGGAATGCCCTGGGGACCGACGAGTCTGACGGGAGATCTGACTGTGGGAACAGAGGGCGTTTCCGCCAGGGATTTTCTGGCCATTGTGAATAAACTTCCCATGCGCGTTACGGGCACGCTGAATCTGAAGGGACCCAACCCCAGCCTGACCGCCGAGGTGAACAACCTGAATCTCGATGCCCTGGTGACCACTCTGGCCCGTATGTCGCCGGGGGCTGGATCGCCTCCCTCCGTGGCCGCCGGCAAGGTGATAACCATCGATGTGAGAGCTTCGAGCGGGGTGTTTTTTCATCAGCCCATCAAGCAATTCGTGGCGCATGGAACCTGGGACTCCGCCATTATTCTGCTGAACCCGATGGAGGTGGCCGCGGGTGGCAGCACGAGCACCGCTACTGTCAGCTGGGATTCGCAATCGAATGAGGAGCATCTGAAGTTTGAGTCCAGGGATGTGCCCATGGGAACGTTCCTCGACGAGGTTCTCGATATTCAGATTCCGGTGGAAGGGAAGCTTACGGTCCGGGGGGACTTGACCACCCGGAACACCGATCCCCAGAATTTACTGGCGTCGCTCGCGGGCAATGCGCATTTTGAGGCCTCTCAGGGAAACCTGCATTATGCCGGTCTACCCCAGCGCCTCCTCTCCATGGCCACCCTCGTGCACGAGGGATTGTTCGGATTTAACCTGGGACGCATTTTTCAAACCATCGATCCCCCCCAGTTCAAGCGTTTCAAATCCTGGTCTGCTGATGTCACCTTCTCGCCGGACGGTTCGGCGCGCCTGGAGCGAAGTGATTTCAAATCGGAGTTGTTCGATTTGACTGCCACCGGCACCGTGAACACCAAGACGGAGGATATGGTCATCAACGTCAAGGGGTCCCTGCCTGAGATTCCCCGAGGCTCGAATTTTCTCGCCCAAATCTTCGGGCGGATCTCCATCCGCGACCTCTACCGGAATGTCGCGGATATCACACTCTTGATTGTGGGCCAGCGCAAAAGGATCAAGCCGCGCCGTTATAACTTTGAATTTAAATTGACGGGCAATCTAGAGGGGATCAAGTCGATTGAAGATTTTCGTTTCGTCAGATGACCAACCTGAAGTGAGGCTGAGCAAATTGGGATGTCACAACGCCGGGGCGTGATTCGACATCCAAGCTAGAAACAGGAGGAGAGCATGAAACGATTGAGGCAAAGAAATTGGCAGAGGGGTTGTTCACTGGTTATCTTTGTAGTGGTCGTGTTGAGCACCGTTCAGCTCTTCGCCGCCACCGAAGATGATCTGGCGCGGCTGAAGCCTGGGATGGCCAAGGACGATGTCATCCAGACCATGGGGAAACCGGATTCCAAGGGCGAGAAGAAAGGCGAAGATCCTTGTAGCTGGTTCATCTACAAAAATGTCGGTCACTACAAGTATGTCCAGATCTGGTTCGATTGCCAGGACAAGCTCGTGGGCATCGACAAGGCGTCGAAGTAGGACCAGTTGTCAGTTCTCAGTTGCCAGTGAAGACATCCGGACGCCAGAGGCCGGAAGCCGGAGTTCAGAGAACCAGTTGTCAGTTCTCGGTTCTCAGATTTCAGAGAAGACCATCAGAAGAATGAGGTCGGAAGTCAGAAGTCAGAGAACCAGTTGTCAGTTCCCAGTTCTCAGAGGAAATAACCGGAAGCCAGGAGCCAGACGCAGGAAGCCGGAGGTCAGAAGTCAGAGTTGAACTGCACTTTGAACTTGGAACTTTGAACTTGGAACTGGGTTTCAGACTTTGAGCTTGGAACTTTGAACTGGTTTTTTTGGATCTTGGACTTGGGACTGTGGACCTTGGACTTGGGACTTTGGACTTTGGACTAAATCGGGTTGCTTTCCATGCGAAGAATGATCGTGGTGGGAGGCGGGCTCGCGGGATGCGAGGCCGCCTGGCAAATCGTCACGCAACTGGACGTGCGTGGGGCCGCATCCGATGCGGGTGTTGAGCTGTGGGAAATGCGTCCCTGCGTGAGGACGCCGGCGCATCGAACCGACCGTCTGGGCGAGCTGGTATGCAGTAATTCCCTCAAGAGCGACTCACAATTCTCTGCGCCGTGGCTGCTGAAGGAAGAGCTGCGGCGGCTGAATTCATTGCTGATGGCGGTGGCCGAGGAGACACGTGTCCCGAGCGGCCATGCCCTGTCGGTGGACCGCGATCGATTTGCGATCCTCCTGACGGAGCGGATCTCCGCTCACCCGCGCATTCGAATTCGGCGCGAGGAGTTCGTGGAGCTGCCGGAAGATGAGGATTCGATTGTGATTGTGGCCACGGGGCCTCTCACGTCGGCGGCCCTCTCCGAAAGTATTCGACGGGCAACGGGTCAGGATCATCTCTATTTCTTCGACGCCATCAGCCCGATTGTCGAGGCCGAAACGATTGACCTTGGGATCGCGTTCAAGGCCTCTCGCTACGGCAAAGGCGGAGAGGATTATGTGAATTGTCCCTTCTCGCGCATCGAATATGATGCATTCTATGATGCGCTCGTCACGGCGCAGTGCGTTCCGACCCATGAGTTCGAAAAGGAGATCCTGACCGGAGTTTCCGCTGAGAAGCTGGGCGGAGAAAAATTCCCTTTGAATATGACTGCAACAGAGGATGAAGCGAAGGGAGCCGCTTCGACCTTGGCGCTGTTGAGTAGTGCAGCACAGGAAGGGAAGGCGCCGGCCGAGGAAGAGATGCCAGCCGGAGAGATTCCCTACTTTGAAGGATGTCTGCCGATTGAAGAGTTGGCCCGGCGCGGGCGCGACACCTTGCGATTTGGACCCATGAAACCGGTGGGACTAGTCGATCCTCGGACCGGCCGCATGCCCTGGGCCTGTGTGCAGTTGCGCCAGGAAACTCTGCTGGCCGACAGCTACAACCTGGTGGGTTTTCAAAACCACCTGCGCTTTGCGGAGCAGGAGCAGATCTTCCGCATGATCCCCGCTCTTGCCCAAGCGGAGTTCATCCGATTCGGACAGATGCACCGGAACACCTACCTGAACTCGCCCCGCGTGCTTGTGGAGACGCTTCAAATGCGGACGCGGCCCAACCTCTTCTTTGTTGGCCAGCTGGTGGGAGTGGAAGGATACGTCTAGTCCATCATGACGGGTTTAATCGCCGGGCGGAACGCGGTGCGTCTGGCCCTCGGTCAAAACCCCAGCTCCCCCCCGGCCGGATCCGCATGCGGGGCGTTATTGCATTACATCACCCACGCCCCTCCACACAACTTCCAGCCCATGAACATCGTCTTCAGCCTCCTTCCTCCGGTTGAAATGCGCACGCCCAAGGGAACCAAGATCCCGAAGGCTGAGCGCCACCAACACCAGTGCGAGATCGCGCTCCACGAGTTTGAAGAATGGAAACGAAATCTGGATGATTCATCATAGGCATTGCAGAGGCCTGGAGACACTTAGATTGTAGCCCCGTCTGAGCCCCGCGCTTTTTATCTTTGCGGCGCGAGGGCGGGGTCGTGGCGTGCACACTGTTCTCTTCAGAAGGGAGAGGAGAATCGAAAGTTTTGCTCTTTCGCGTTCATGACGTGGCTCCGAGGGCAGCCGCGATTCGCTTCCAACAGCAGAACCACGAACCACGGATAACGCACCGGCAGATGCAGCACCGCGCGACGCGCCGAGCGTTTCACCCACACGCCCAGCTTGAGCAATCGCTCTCGCAGGGTGCTGACCTGAGCTCGGGCCAGTTCGGTCCCGGCGGCACAGCGGCGCACCGGCTGCCACCGATGGGATTTGCTAAAGCAGCGGATGCCCAATCCATAAAGGCTTCACTGAAGAACAGCGGACCCGCAATATCTCTGCCTCCCCAGTCCAAAACTTTTAACTAAAGTAAAACGGATTCCTGCCGATACATTTGGAGCAAGAACTTCGCACCCAATTCTCCCCTCCATTCTGGTGACATCTAGACGGTGCGTCGTCATTTCGCAAATTCAAATTCCTGATTAAAGGAATCCCTTTGTCCAAATCGTTCAAGGACGGTCGTCCGACTCAGAGAATCGTCGGGTTGCGCGGATTGAGGACGAAGAAACAGAGTCACAAGGATGAGAGTCGTGATTGAAATCACATCAGGTGCTTCCATGCGGGGTCCTCTCGCCGGGCTTCAACAAGATCCCGCCATATTCGAGGTTCATCGAGAGTTAAATTGAGTGTAGATCCTAGAGATCTATCCTGTCTCTTGGTTGTTCGCGGGTCGAATTCTCAACCGGGGAATCCTGATATTTCAGCAGCATGAAGGTCGCCCATTGAGCTAGATGCAGCTGACGGCCCCCTCAGTCTTGCAGTCTTCGGCAAGAAGGCCACTGAAGTGCAAACATGGAGGCGACCGGTCTTATTCTGTGGTCTTAGGGAAGAAGCGCCATAGATTGACGACCGGTGCTGCTTCAAGGAGGAGGCGGGCGATTAGTTTCAGAATCAGGGGCCGTTGACAATATTTGGAGAGATTTTAGGGTTGAAATCGCTTTGTTTTGACCGCCTCAGCATCCCGGCGGTCCCTCGGGATAAGGAAGTTGGGGCATGAAATCATCGGAACTGCCGCCCGTAGAATGGAGACTCCCCCCTAAATATATGGAGTCCATACCCTAGAGCAAGTTCCCCATTAGAGCCATGCCGAGAGGAACAATAGAAGCTGCCAGGGCAGCCCGCAGCGAGACGAATCCAAAGAGGACGCTCATTTACATTCCTATCGTTCACACACAGGCCGACATGGGTGCATTGGCCGAATCCATTAATCGCTTAAAGATCAAGAAGCTGGGCCGAAAGAGTTGGGAGCGCAACTTGGACCTCGTCGACAAATTGTGGAGCCAAATTGAACAGACCATCGAGAGTCTTGCTCTTGCTTATGAACAAGTTCGCCTCTACCAGGACGGTTTGCCGGTTTGCGGCAGGGAAGCCGAGATTGTCACCGATCTGGCAAAGGGAGGAAGTCGAAACTATCAATTGCTGGTGCGCCTGGGGCAAAAAGGGGCCACGTTGATGGGGACAGAATCTCCCGACCTCCTCGTTGAAGAGTATCAGCAAGCCAAACAGACATTTGCCACGGAGAAAACTGGAATTTCCCTCCAAGGAGAGATACGCCGGAAATCATCGAGAGATCCTTTGCTGGTGCGGCGCGATCAGTTTATTGCGCAACGCATCAACACGACTCTCCAACCCCTGGAAACAGGACTGCTCTTCATAGGGATGCTCCATTCCGTCGGGCCCTGGCTTGACAGGGATATTCATGTTGTCCAACCGATTCATCCACTCCCTGCTTAAAGAAGGATAACGACTGTGTCATCTGAGTCAACACCTGCCAGCAAGATTCTGATTGTGGACGATCAAAACGAAGTCTGTTCCGTTCTGTCCTGGTGTCTGGAGCGGGAGGGCATGATCCCGGTGGTGGCGCATACGGGAGAAGCTGGCTTGGAGAAGATACGCACGGAACATCCTGACGCCATGCTTCTGGACATACAGCTGCCGGATAGCAATGGCCTGGAAATGTTGAAGCAGGTTAAAGGGCATGATGAAGATCTCCCGGTAATCCTCATCACCGGATATCCGGAGATCCGGACGGCGGTCGCGGCCATGCGTGCGGGGGCTCACGACTACCTTGCCAAACCCCTCAAGAACCATGAGGTGCTGCGAGTGGTCTTCCGGGCACTGAACGAACGAGCACTCAGGCGCAAGGTCCGACAACTCTCATCGCATGTCCTGGAAGGAGCCTCCTCATTGCTGGAATTCATGGGCCCGAGTGATGCGATCCGGCGGCTGGCCGCCGAGGTTGACCGGGTCGCCAAAACGAACTTCAGCGTCTTGATCTTGGGCGAGACCGGGGCCGGAAAAGAGCTGGTCGCCCACGCCATTCACCAGCTCAGTTCGAGAAGTGAAGGTCCGATTATGGCAGTGGATTGCGGGGCCATCCCTGAGCCGCTCCTGGAGAGCGAGCTGTTCGGGCACGAGAAAGGCGCCTACACAGGGGCCGATAAGCAGAAGATTGGCAGGTTCGAAATGGCGCACGGGGGAACGCTCTTTCTGGATGAAATCTCCAATATGCCGTGGGGCTCCCAGGCAAAGCTTTTGCGCGTGTTGCAGGAGAAGACCATTTACCGGATCGGCGGGAACCAACCGATTAAGACAGATGTGCGGGTCCTGGCGGCCAGCAATCGGGACCTGAACAAGTCGTCCGAGGAAGGGGCGTTCCGCCGTGATGTTTATTTTCGACTGAACGAATTTTCATTGGTGGTTCCATCCTTGCGTGAGCGTCAGGAGGATATTTTATACCTCGCCAAGCGATTCATGGATTCCACCAACCTCGAGTTACAGAAGACGGTTCATGGTTTTACCCAATCGGCAGTTGACGCTTTGCTGGCCTATGAGTGGCCCGGAAACGTACGGCAGCTCCGCTCGATGATCCGCCGGGCCGTCCTGCTGGCGGACGAAAGTATTTCCGTGCAGCACCTGGGGATCAGAGCGCAGCCACAGGGGCCGAAAACGCCGGAGGCGGACAGCGAATCGACCGTCTTCGACTCATCCAAAGGGAGTCTTTCTCTGAGGGAAGTCATGGAGTGCAAGAAGGCGGCGATTGAGCGGGAAATCCTGACTCAGGTCTTGCGCGAGACGGGCGGAAACAAAGCCAAGGCGGCCCGCTTGCTTCAGATCGATTACAAGACAATGCATTCGAAAGTCAAACAATACGGCATTTCGATCGACTAAAAAAGGAGAAGGAGGCTTATGCAAGAAAGTCGAAGAGGGAAGAACTCGAGTACGGGATTAGAGGGGGGCCTGGGAGGGATGTTGAAAGGGCTGGGCGACCTGGTGGAAAAGCTGGGGGAACTTGCCGAAAACAACGGCGAACTTTCCAAGACCGGCGAAATCAACGACGCCGGGAAAAAGCTCCGCGGAATTTACGGATTCACGGTCAAGGTGGGACTGGGTGACCAGGGGCCGCGTATCGAACCCTTTGGAAACATCCGTCGAGACACGAAGTCGGGCCGGACCGAGGTCCGGGAAGTCCGCGAACCCATGTTGGACGTTTTTGAAGAAGAAGACCATGTCTTGATACTGGCGGAGTTACCGGGCATCAGCAAGGAAGATCTTCGCGTCGATCTCAAGGACGATGTGCTCACCCTTTTTGCGGAGCGAGGAGACAAGAAATATCAGAAGGAAGTCCTCCTGCCGTGTGTTCTGTCCAAAGAGAAGATGCAGGTCAGCTGCAACAACGGGATCCTCGAGATCAAGTGCCCGAAGTCGTCGAAATGAAGGAGCAACCATGGAAACAGCGGAAAAGCTGCTCAAGCTCAAAGTCAGTGAAGCGCTGAGCAAAGACGTAGGCCGGGCCTTCGCCCGCATGGGGCCGGAAGACATGGCCCGGTTGCAAGTCGAGGTCGGCGACATCGTCGAGGTGAATGGAAAGTCGAAGACGGTGTGCAAGGTCATGCCGGCCTATAAGGAGATACGAGACCAATCCCGAATTCAGTTGGACGGTCTCACCCGGGAGAATGCCGGGACCGGGCTGGATGAGCATGTGGACGTGCGCCGGATCTCCTGTCCGCGCGCCCAGCGGATTGTGCTGGCTCCTACCAATATCACTCCTTCGGAACGGGATTTGGATTACATCGGGAGTCGCCTCGATGGCCTGCCCGTATTGGCGGACAATCGCATTCGCGCCACCCTCTTTGGAGCGCGCTGGGCGGACTTCAAGGTGGAGAGCACGGTTCCCAAGGGACCTGTTCTCATTGACCCAACCACTCAACTGGTCATCTCCAAAGGCGCAGCCGTCGAGGGGAAGGACCAGCGTGCCATTTCCTATGAAGACATTGGCGGTTTGAAGCCTCATCTGACGCGCATCCGTGAAATGATTGAACTGCCGCTGCGTTATCCGGAGGTGTTCGAGCGCCTGGGTATTGATCCTCCGAAGGGCGTGCTTCTTTACGGGCCTCCGGGATGCGGCAAAACGTTGATTGCCCGCGCCATTGCGCATGAAACCCAGGCGAATTTTTACGCCGTCAGCGGGCCCGAGATCATCCATAAGTTTTATGGTGAGAGTGAAGCGCATTTGCGCAAGATTTTCGAAGAGGCCAGCCAAAAGTCTCCCAGCATCATCTTTCTGGATGAGATTGATGCGATTGCCCCGAAGCGGGAGCAGGTTGTCGGAGAAGTGGAGAAGCGGGTGGTCGCTCAACTGCTGGCGCTCATGGACGGGCTTTCGCAGCGGCGCAAGGTGATCGTCATCGCCGCAACGAACCTGCCTCAGGTCCTCGATCCTGCCCTGCGACGGCCGGGGCGTTTTGACCGGGAAATTGCTATCCCCATACCCGATCGTCACGGACGCGAGGACATCCTTGAAATCCACAGCCGGGGGATGCCCTTGGCCGAGAAGGTGGATCTGCCTCATCTGGCCGAAATCACCCACGGTTTTGTCGGGGCGGACCTCGAAGCATTGTGCCGGGAGGCCGCGATGATCTGTCTGCGGCGCATCATGCCTGATGTGGACTTTGGAATGGCCCACATCCCGTATGATCAGCTCTCCAAGCTCGAAGTGGTCATGGATGATTTTACCGAGGCCCTCCAAACCATCGAGCCTTCCGCCATGCGCGAGGTGTTCGTGGAAGTTCCCAATGTGCGCTGGGAGGATGTGGGCGGACTGGATGAGGTCAAAGCGCGCCTCGTGGAAGCCGTTGAGTGGCCGCTTCAGTTCCCTGACCTGTTTGCGCAGGCCGGGATCCGGCCTCCCAAGGGGATTCTGCTCAGCGGCCCACCCGGTTGCGGCAAGACCATGCTCGCCAAAGCCGTCGCCAGCGAGACCAAGGTAAATTTCATCTCGGTGAAAGGCCCGGAGTTGCTTTCCAAGTACATTGGTGAATCTGAAAAAGCCTTGCGGGAGATTTTTCGCAAGGCGCGGCAAGCGGCACCATGCATTGTGTTTTTCGATGAGATTGATGCGCTGGTTCCCAGCCGAGGCGCCGGGACCGCCGATTCGCACGTCAGTGAGCGCGTCTTGAGCCAATTCCTCGCGGAACTGGATGGGGTGGAGGAGTTGAAGAAGGTCCTGGTGCTGGGGGCCACGAATCGGTTGGATATCCTGGATGCGGCCATTCTCCGGCCCGGCCGGTTTGACGAAATCCTGGAAATCCAGGTTCCGGACGAAGCCGGGCGTCGCGCGATCTTCAAGGTTCATTTGCGTGAAAAGCCCCTGGGGAAGGGGATCGACATCGAGGGGTTGGCGTCGCGCGCGGTGGATTTCAGCGGCGCGGACATCAGTTCCGTTTGCCACCATGCTGCCTTGCAGGCCATCCGCCGGGCGGTCAGTACAATTTCGGAATCAAATCCATCCGGTGTCCGGGTGGTGATTGAGGCGAGCGATTTGGAAGAGGCTTTCCTGCAGGTGCGTTGATCGACCTACCGAAAGGGGGGGTTCCACAAAGTGGAAAAGAATGCCACGGGAGTCTATTTGTTCTGCATTGCCCGATCGAACCTTGTGGGGGAGCTCAACGCATCGGGCTTGGATGTTCAACACCCTCTTTCCGTATTTCGCCATTCACCCGACCTCTGTGCTGTGGTGAGCGAAGTGGCACTAAAGGATTTCTGCGGCCCGGAGGCCGAACTCTGCTTGCAGGAACTCGGCTGGATCGGACCGCGCGCAGTCAATCACGAGGCCGTGGTCGAGGAAGTCATGGCCTGTTCCCCGGTGCTTCCGGCGCGTTTTGGCACGTTGTTCTCATCGCAAGAGAAGTTGAGAAAGTTCTTGGACGTTCATGGCGAAATCATAACCCACTATCTTGACCGGATCAGGGGGCGAAGTGAATGGTCGGTCAAGGGCCTGCTTCATCGAAAGCAGGCCCAGCAGGCATTGTTGTCCAAAGGCCTGACGGATCGGCGCGATGATCTCGCGGTCTTGCCTCCAGGGACCCGGTATTTTGAAGAACGGCGGATTCAGCAAGAGGCCGACAAGGAATTCACACACTGGCTCAACCAGACCTGCCGAGAGGTGGCGGGAGATCTCCAGAATCATGCGTCGGATTTTTGTGAGTGTGAAAAGGTGCCTCGGGAGCGGCAAGAGAACGGAGTCGAGGAGGTCTTGAACTGGGCATTTCTTCTGCCGGAGGAGGCCCTTCCCGCATTTCGAGAGTCCATTCGGCGGATGAACTTCGAGCACGGGCCGCAAGGGTTGCGTTTTGAACTCTCCGGACCCTGGCCTCCCTATCGCTTTGTTCCTCCTCTTTCAATGGATGCCGTCGCATGAGTTGTCTTCTTTATTGTGTCTTTCCCGGTGGGCTTCCTCCCGACCTCGAAATGCCCGCCGGGGTAGGGGGACCCCCGGTGTTTCTTGTGGAGCACAAAGGGTTATCCGCCGTGCTCTCTGAACTCCCCCCATCCGACTCTCCTCCGGGCATCTCCGAAATCCTCGCTTATGAACAAGTGGTTGAGTTCTTTCATCGCCAGCGGACGGTCATTCCCATGCGCTATGGATGTCGACCCCAGACTGCTTCCGAGGCCATCAGGCTGTTAGAGGAACATTACAGCGAATATGAAGTTCTGCTTCGGAAACTCGAAGGGTCGGTCGAGATGGGTATTCAGGTCTTGTCTGAAAATTTGGGCGACCAAGCTGACCCGAACGGCTCCGGGGTGGCGGCCGAATCACTTCTCCCCGGTCTGTCCGGAACCGACTACCTGGCGGCGAAGCGGTTGCATTATCTCAGTATTGACCGTGGAACGCGGCAGCAGAGCAGGCTCGTGCAAACCCTGTGCAGTATGCTCGAGGGTTTGTATGCCGATCACAAAATCGAAGCACGACCTTTGGCCAATGGCCGGCTTCAATCGATCTATTTCCTTGTTCCCCGCGACGCGATCGCATCGTTCCGTCAGACTGCGCAAGAAATTTTCAAAAAACAGAACGCCAAATTACTCCTGAGCGGTCCCTGGCCGCCGTACAACTTTGTTTAATTCCCGCACGACAGTTCCGAGGAATCCTGAATGATACTGCCCGAGGTGATTCAGAATACAGGATTCATTGCCTCACCTGGCCCATTCCCGCTATGGAAAGAAATCCTCAATCCGTTTTGCGCCGCGAGGGGTGGTTCCGTCTCACTCGCGTTACTCCCTTGGATTCAAGGCCACGCACATAATCAGCAGATTGTCTTTCGATTGGCATCCGCCGTGCACTAACTAAGAACGAACACGGGCTACACAAAGGAGCCCGATCCAAACAGGGTAACAAGTTACCCGGAAAGGAATAAAACAGATGGCAAAGATTCAGAAGTCTACAGATTCTTCGAGCTTGGCGGAAGTGGTCGATCGGATTCTTGATAAGGGTATCGTGATTGACGCATGGGCAAAGGTGTCGTTGGTTGGAATCGAGCTGCTTTCAATCGAAGCCCGCGTTGTGATCGCTTCAGTTGAGACCTACCTGAAGTATGCCGAGGCCATCGGCCTCACAGCCAGTGCTGCCGTTCCGGCGTAGGATGCCAGAGCGTTGCGAGCGCTAAAGAAACTGTCAAGTGGGGGGGCCGAGATCCGGCCCTCCTCTAGACAGAACAAATCAGGTACACCCAGCCAATAACTATAAGGAGGACGACAGTGGGAAGATTTGCAGAAGACATGAACCGATTGTGCGGAGAAATCCAGAACCTGAGAACAAACCGCCGGGAGTTCCGGAGTGAACTGAATGAACAAAAGAAAGCACGTCGAACGGAAGTCGTCGAAATGTGCGTGGAGATTGCAGAAAATCTTGCCGGGAGAGCGAAACGTGCCCGCGGGAACCGCCTGGCATTCTTGAGAAATTTGAAGCAGGGAGTGGCCGAGCAAAAGCAGAATGTCAGGGCCGATCTCGCCATGGCCCGCCGCGTGTGGGTGGGTAAGGCGGCGTAGTTGACGTTCCGTGCTGCGGGGCATCATCTCCCAGAATGAAAGTCGGGGCGCTCCGGCGGAATCAGACGCCACCCCGATTGGACCGCAAGGAATCACAGGAGAGGGCAAGGAGAATCATGATAAACGTATTGACAGAAGGCTTGACAAGAATTCACGACGAGATCCTGGCGTTGCGACAAGAACGCGGAGACCTGATCGGTGACTTGCACCAGGAGGCCACCGATCGGAAGTCAGCGGTGTCTCAGATGCTCGCGACGTTTTCAAAGGATCTTTCGGAAACGGTCCGGAGAAATAGAAAGAATCGAACGGACTTTATGGCGAATCTCCGGGAAACGGTGTCCAACCTACAGCAGGAAGTGCGCCTTGAACTGGGAGAGGCCCAGCAGGCACTGGCAACCTTGCGAATGTCGGGACCAAAGGGTTTGGAACCATCGAAGGCACGAAGGAACCAGGAAACCAGAACAACCCTGCAGGGCAAGGAAAACCGACCGGTGGGCCGCAACGAAGCGGTTGAGGGGCGTGACCATGAACCGGGAGGCCGGAAGGATGAGGCCACGCCAAAGAAATCCAAGCTCTCTGCGCTGAGGCGGAATCGAAAATGAACCTCGCAGAGAAGCAATATGCGCATGAAAGCCTCCCCCCGGGCCCTTTTCAAGCCACGCTCCAACGAAGGGAAAAACGACCCATGAGTGTTGAAGCTTCCAATTTGATCGCCGAGCCGAGCCTGCAAATCCTGCCGGAAGAATCCAATGTCCAGCCCGAGCCCAGCGAGTCGTTTGTTTCTACGCCTTATATTCAAGCCTTAACGGCCCGCGGCATGACCTACCTCGATGCCGGATATGCGTTGCATTTCGCAGGTCCGGCCGGGGCGGGAAAGACGACTCTGGCCTTCCATGTGGCCGCGAAGCTCGGGCGCCCGGTCGTGCTGATCCATGGCGATGACGAGTTTGCGAGCTCGGACCTGGTGGGGAAAGACTCCGGCTATCATAAGTCCAAACTGGTCGACAACTACATCCACTCCGTGGTCAAGACCGAAGAGAGCATGAGCACCCTGTGGCAGGACCACCGGTTGACCACCGCCTGCCTGAACGGATACACACTCATTTACGATGAATTCAATCGTTCTCGCCCGGAGGCGAACAACGTGCTCCTCAGCGTGCTCGAGGGAAAGATTTTGAATCTGCCCAAGATGCGCCGCTCCGGAGAGGGATACCTGCGGGTTCACGAAGATTTTCATGCCATCCTGACCTCGAACCCTGAAGAGTACGCCGGCGTGCATAAAACGCAAGACGCCCTGCTGGATCGCATGATCACGATTAACCTGAGTTACTTTGACCGGGAGACCGAGATTGAGGTGGCCATGGCGAAATCAGGCCTGGCCCGTCCCGATGTCGAGAGAATTGTCGATATCGTCAGAGAGCTCCGGGACGTGGGAGTCAATAATCATCGTCCCACCATCCGGGCGAGCATCGCCCTGGCCCGGATCCTTTCTCAAGCGAGCGCGTCTGCCCTGATCGATGACCCGTCCTTTTCGGCCATCTGCCATGACGTGCTCAACACCGACACGGCAAAAGTCACGCGCGAAGGACAACCGCTCATGAGAGAGAAGGTGGAAGAGGCCATCCGGAAGGTCTGCGGAAACCAGCAGGGAAGACAGCGCAGGAACAATCATCGGGCCAGTTCAACCTCAAAGGAGTAATCATGCCTATTCCTATCCGCGGTCTTAAGACAATTCGCACCTTCGCCGGGAAAACGAGCCGGACTTTTGTCCCCCATAAAGCCCATTTGCAGATCGCCTGCCTGGAGATCGAAAAGACGCGATGCGCCACGGAAAGAACAAACGAGTTGCGGCGATTGGCAGAGTTGGACTCCCGATTGCGGGAAATCGAAGCTGAACAGGCGGCCCTGATGCAAGCCTTGAGTGACCGAAGCAAGATGAAGCGCGGTGACGGACTGCCCGCAGGCTTCAGGACGCCACATCATCGGAGCGCGGTTCCTTTTAAGATCAAATATTGAACCCCCCGTGTGCCACTTACCGGCGGGGGCTGGTCTCCAGGATGGGGACCAATTCGCATGAGCGGTGAATCAAGGTACCGGTTGAATTTAGACGTCGGGAGGAGAAACGATGAGAATCAACTGTCTGTCCTGCGGACATATGGTGGACCTGGAAGACGACTATGACGATTATGAAGGCGAAGTCAAATGCTTCGTATGCAGCACGACCCTCGAAGTCCGCACGGAAGAAGGCCGGATCAAGAACGTCCGCCTGGCGAAAAAGATCCCACTCGTTCCAGTCGAGCAGGTCATTGAAGTTCCCTTTGTCCCTTGATGGAGGGCTGCTGTGTTCTTGCCACCTTTTTCTTCGCTGCATGTGCTAAACGAGGAGGGGAGCGGACGGATCGCACCTCTGGAGGCCAAATTCATGACGGATCAGTTTCGAGAGAGTGGAGCGGCGCCGTGGAACGGACAAACCCTGGAGGAGGTCTCGGGCCGCCCCGACCTTCAGGTTTCCGGGTTCATGGAACCCGGTCATTCCGGACCCTCCCAAGTGTTGCTGACGCGAATCCTTGAACTCCACAGCAGCGGGCTCAGCGCCGAGGAAATCGCCGGGGGGATCCTGACCACCGAACCCGAAAACGTCCTGTTTCGCTCCAAGATTCTGATCGAGATCATTCTCCAATACGCCAACCGGCAGGCACTTGAAAGGATACTATGAGCACCAGCCACACCACTTTGGCCAGGGCCGGAGAGAAGCATGCCATCCATCTGCCCACAGCGGCTGCGAGGACGTATCTGTACGCGGTGGTCGGAAACACCGGCGAGGAAAAATACGGGGAATTTGGGATCGATGGAAGCGACGTCTATTCCATCCCTTCGGGAAAGGTGGCGGCGGTGGTCAGCAACCTGGCAGTCGAGCGGGTTCGACCGGAACGTGCCCGCCTGGCAGCTCATCAGGAGGTTCTGAAACGGCTTTTGGTCCACACCACCCCCCTCCCCATGTCCTTTGGAGTCCTGGCGGACAGCCCTCAGGCGATTCGCAAGATGCTTTCCCGCAATCAGCAGATGCTGCTCGAACAACTCCGTCGGGTCGAAGGAAAGGTCGAAATGGGCTTGCGCATCAGCTGGGACGTCCCCAACATCTTTGAGTACTTCGTGATTACCCACGAGGAACTCCGGCAGGCGAGAGACCAACTATTGGGAGGTCCTCGAGAGCCGACCCAAGAAGACAAGATCGAAGTCGGGAGGCTGTTCGACCGGTTGCTCAATGATGATCGGCAATCTCATCTGGAGCTGGTGGATGAGATCCTCTCGCGGCGGGACACCGAAGTGATGCAGTTGAACTGCCGGAGCGAACGCGAGGTGTTAAACGTTGCCTGCCTGGTCAAACGGGAGTCCACGCCACAGTTCGAAGCCGACGTCTTTGAGGTGGCGAAACACTTTGATAACAATTTCGCACTGAACTACAACGGCCCGTGGGCGCCTCACAACTTCGTAGAGGCCTCGGTTCAGTTTTAGAATGGGCGAGCACTGAGAAGTTCATGCTAGTCGTCGATGACATCGTTTTGTTTCCAGTCCATGGGATCCTCTGGGTCCTCAAGGAAATTCACAACGCCGCCATGGAAGAGATTGCCAGCGAAGCGCAATTTGCCGCGACGGAATTGAGCGAACTCTATATGGCCCTGGAGGCGGGCGGGATTACCGAGGAGGAATTCTCAGCACGGGAGAAAGTCCTTCTCGATCGACTGGAAGCAGCACAGAGTTCTGGAAGGGGCGGTGAAGAGGAGAGCGGCGATGAAGATCCAAGCCCAGTGGCCTGAAAAACAACCTCAAGAAGAGGGTCGGGTGAGGGCCGCAGCAGAGGTAATAAAGGGATTGGAGCTCCAACCTTCCGGGAGCCCCGAGAAATGCAACGCCTTGTCAATGGGGGTTATGTGGAAGCCGGCCAGGGAAGAACCCGTCCGTAAGAACGCCACGCGACCAATCTTCAGAGGTCAGTGGGACTCCGGTAGGGCGGTGTGGGCTTGCGCCACAGCCTCTCATGGACAACGAATGCATCCGAAAAATAGACTCTCCTCTTTTCCGCCAGACCTGGTTTGTCCTGGTCCCCGACGCTTGACGCTTCGCTCGCTCCACGGTCAAGTCGTCGTGGGACATAACCGCAATGAATTGAGGGCCAATGCCTCGTAAAAGCAGCAGCGGAAAACGACCCACGGGGATTTCTGACCTGGCGCTGAAAGACACCCAGAAAATCTCTCTGTGCGAGGTACTGGACCGGGTCCTGAACAAAGGTATTGTGTTGACGGGCGAAGCGACCATCTCTGTCGCTGATATCGATCTCATTTATCTTGGACTGCAAATGGTCCTGACCTCCATTGAGGCGAGACAGCAAGGGTCGCACTCGCTGCCCCTGGCCCTTCCCACCTCAGCATGTCTCGGAGAGGAGAATCCGAATGCGGTTGCCTGAATTCGGCCACGTGGAATCTGAATCCGTCGGCGATTTTGCCCGGGTGATGAAGATGGAGAATCTGCTGGGACCCCAACACTCCAATGTGGCCCTGGGCAAAGGTTCCCGGTGGAACCTGGATGCGAACAGTACCAAGAACGGGCTGGGACAGCTGGTCCTGACTCTGGTGAAACTCCTGCATGAACTACTGGAACGCCAAGCCGTCCGTCGCGTGGAAAGCGGTTCCCTGAGCGACCAGCAGGTGGAAAGGCTCGGCCTGACGCTGATTAAACAGGCCCAGGAAATTGAACGGCTCCGGTGCGAATTTGGTCTCGAAGAAGAGGATCTCAATCTGGATCTTGGTCCGCTCGGAAGACTTCTTTAAGAGGAGATAGCATGCTTCAGCAGCAAGGTATGTCGCATTCGGTCCAAAGCTCCACTTTGTCGGATGTGCTGGAACGCGTTCTGGACAAGGGGATCGTCATTGCCGGCGACATCAGAGTGAAACTGGTGGACATCGAACTCCTTTCGATCCAGATCCGGCTGGTCATTTGTTCGGTCGACAAGGCCAAGGAGATGGGGATGGACTGGTGGGTGAACAACCCGATCTTTCGCCGCGAGATGGATCAGAACGCGATTACATCTTCTCTGGCGAGCATTGAAGAACGGATGGGGAAGCTGGAAGCTTCGTTCAGCCGATCTCCGGTCCAGGTCCCGCAAAGTTCCTCGGTCATTCCCTCCCCGGTGCTGTAATCGGCGGATCGAAGGAATCGAGGCCCTGGCCGATGAGACCCATTTCCCTTTTTCCTCCCCTGGGTGGCCCCATTATTTCCCCCCGAGAGAAAAAGCCCTATTCAAAGCCTGTGCACGGGAGTAGAGCGTTCGAATGACGGTCGACTCGGGGGATATCCTTCCCCGTCAGGCGACCACTGAGAAGAGAAAACTGAAGGGTCCGGAACGGAACGAGTCCGGTTGTTGATTTCAATCTGGAGTTCAATGCCACTCTTCTTGGTCGCCCGGCGTCGGCGCGCTCATGAGAGTGGCCCGATGAGGGAGAAGAGGGAGCGCGAGCATGTCGGGGGCGCAAGAACGGCCGCAACTCTACGGCAGGGGTCACAACGAGGCGCTGGAGTACAAAGACTTTGCCAGCTACTTGGAATCCATCAGCGGGTACCTCAACGACCCTGTCCTGTTGGCATCGGTGGCCGGGAAAATCGTGAACGTGAATGACCGTGCGGTCGCCGCCTACGGATACGCCCGCGACGAACTGCTCCAGTTGGACCTGCGTGACTTGTGGTCCCCCGAAAAGAAAGACGAGATCGAGACCAGGTTTCGGGAGGCGGAACAGAGGGACGGGTTGTTGTTTGAGACCGTGCATCGCCGGAAAAACGGGACCACTTTTCCGGTTGAATTGAGTGCCCGGATCAATCGGGCAGGAGGAACCGGACTCATTCATGCTGTTGTCCGTGACATCACACAACATAAACAAGCCGAACAAGTGCTGAAGGACAGCGAGCGAAAGTTTCGTGAGCTGACGGAGTTGTTGCCGCAATCAGTGTTTGAGATCGACGAAAAAGGGACTTTGACGTTCGCCAATCGCTATGCGCTCTCTTCGATGGGCTACTCCCAGGAGGATTTTGAAAGAGGGATCAATGCTCTGGAAACGATTGATCCCAAGGATCGAGAAAAAGCTGAAGACAATATCCGCAGGCTGTTGGCCGGGGAGGAACGGAGGGAAGGGGAGTACGTCATCCACCGAAAGAACGGCACCCCCTTTTCAGCAATTATCTGTTCCGGCCCAATCGTTCGCGCCAACAAGCGCGTCGGGGTGCGCGGGATCATCCTGGATATTACTGAGCGAAAGCGCGCCGGTGAGTCGTTACGAAAATCGGAATTCTGGCTGGAGGAATCCCAGCGGGCGGCTCAAATCGGCAGCTATCTAATTAATCTCGACAACAAGAAGTTTGAGACCACGCCGGTGATGGATGAAATCTTCGGGATCGAGGCGTCGCACCCCAGAACCGTCAAGAGCTGGCTGAGCCTCCTACACCCCGAGGATCGCGAGGAGGTGAAAGTCTATCTTCGCGAAAAGGTTTTGGCTGAAAAAGTCCCTTTCGACCGGGAATATCGAATCATCCGGCCATCAGATCGGCAGGAACGCTGGCTTCACGGCCGCGGAGAGCTTGTCTTCGACGAAAAGGGAACCCCCCTGAAGATGGTGGGGACCATCCAAGACGTCACCGAACGGAAGCACGCGGAAGAGGCGCTTCGGCGCTCCGAAGCGAGCTATCGGTCCCTGATTGAGGGGGCCACCTACGGGATTGCCATCTGGTCAGTGGAGGGGAAGTTTCTGGAGGTCAATCCCGCCCTCGTTGCCATGCTGGGCTATGATTCCAAAGTAGAACTTCTCGGGGTCGATATGGTCACCCACATTTATCGGCGTCCAAGCGATCGGGCGGAATTGATGGCTCCGTTTACCCAGAAGAGCCGGTTCGATCGATCGGCCGAGGAATGGAAGCGCAAGGACGGTTCACCGATCACCGTACACATCAGCGGCCGGCCCATTTCCGATGAGAACGGCAAGGTGACGCATTTTGAAGCGATCATCGAGGATATCACCCGCAGCCACCTTCTGGAGGAACAGCTCCGTCAAGCCCAAAAAATGCAGGCGATGGGCCGTCTGGCGGGTGGCGTGGCCCATGACTTTAACAACCTGCTCGGGGTCATCATCGGGTATAGCGAGATGATGTTGCAGGAACTCAATCCGGCGGATCCCATCTATCAGAAGATTGAAGAAATAAGCAAGGCCGGCGACCGAGCCGCCGCATTGACCCGGCAGCTTTTGGCCTTCAGCAGGAAACAAACATTGCAGCTCTCATCGATCAATCTTAATGAGGTCGTCGAGGAAATGAAAGAGATGCTGCGACGCATGATTGTCGAGGACATTGCCTTGGAAACTCTCCTTGATCCTGATCTCAAGCTGGCCAAGGCGGACCCCGGCCAGATTGAACAGGTCATCATGAATCTGGTGGTCAATGCCCGGGACGCTATGCCCCGCGGTGGAAAATTGATCGTAGAGACCTCCAACGTCGAACTGGACGAGCACTTTGCCGATGTCCATCCGGAAATGCAACCCGGCTTATACGTGATGTTGGCCGTCAGTGATACAGGAACGGGGATGGACCGGGAGACTCAATCCCACCTCTTCGAGCCTTTCTTTACGACCAAGGAAGAGGGTAAAGGGACGGGGCTGGGATTGGCGACGGTCTATGGCATCGTGAAACAGTGCAATGGCTCCATCGGGGTTTACAGCGAACTGGGCGAAGGGACGACCTTCAGAATTTACCTGCCATGCTCGGAAGAGGATGTGGGCGGGGGAACCAAGGGCACGAAGTCTGTGGATGAGCTGCTCCGGGGCAACGAAACCATCCTGCTGGTCGAGGATGATGACCACCTCCGGCGGCTGACTCGAGAGATTTTGAAGAGTTGCGGATATATCGTCCTCGAATCCGCCAATCCGCAGGACGCGATTTCGTTCGCAGCAAACCACAAAGGACCGATTTCCGTGATGGTCACCGATGTGGTGATGCCGGGAATGAGTGGGAGGGAACTCGCCGAACAATTGACCCTCACACGCCCCGCCGCCAGGGTGCTTTACATCTCCGGGTATACTGAGGAGGCGATTACACAGCGGGGGGTGCTTCCGTCCGGCGTGGATTTCCTGCAAAAACCGTTCACCAAACAAACCTTGGTCCGCAAGGTGCGTGACTTGATCGAGAGAGTCGAAACCTGAGGCCATTTCTCATCAAGATTCCCCTTTGCCAGCACCAACAGGATCGGTCTTGGGCGCCAGCGTGAGTGGACGGCAGGGTCGCGGCTTCCCTGGCCATAGAACCGCCCTTGACGATTCCGGGAGTGGCGCTCGAAGGTTTTCCTCCGGGAAGACATTCACGGCGCCCCGATGGATCGGGGTGTCCACAACCCGCAGTCCGAATTTCGGGGTGCCCGCGAGGATCATATCCTCTCTGAACCTCAACATCCCTGTTATAATTCGCAAGGTATGGAGGATTGGATACAGAAGTTCCTGACTTCTCTGCGGTTTGAACGCAACGCCTCGCCGCACACGGTGCGCAACTATGCCAGTGACCTCGCGCAGTTTCGCGACTTCTTGCTGCGGCAGGAAGGATCCGCAAAATCAACAGCGATGTCCGGCCCGGACGCCGGTGTGGAACAATCCGCCGGTCCGGATGTGAAGTCCATCGACAATCTTCGCATCCGGGAATTCCTCGGGTCCCTTTACCAGCGCGAAAACCAGAAGAGTTCTATCGCCCGTAAAACGGCTGCGATCCGGTCCTTCTTCCGTTTTCTTGAGCGGGAGGGCGCCATTGAGAAGAACCCGGCCCTGATGGTGGCCGGCCCGAAGATCCCGCGCAAACTGCCCCAGGTGATGACGGCTGAAACGGTGGGGAATTTTCTGAATGCCCTCGATACACAAAGCGCGGAGGCGGGCCCGGACCCCCACTTTCTCCTTAAGCGCGATGTGGCCATGTTCGAGCTGTTGTATGCCGCGGGGCTGCGCGTCAGTGAATTAGTGGGACTCAATTTTGAGGACATTAATTTTGACGAGCGGATGTTGCGGGTACGGGGAAAAGGCAAAAAGGAGAGAATGGTTCCCTTTGGAACAAAGGCGGAGCAGGCCATGACGACCTACCTGGAACGGCGCGACCAGAAATTTGGTTCCCACCAGGTGGGAGGGAATCGCGCCCCGGTCTTTGTGAATTTTCGCGGGGGGCGTCTCACGGCCCGCTCGGTGGCCCGTCTCCTCGATGGCTACATCCGCCAATTTGATCGAAACCTGAAACTTTCGCCGCATGGTCTCCGCCACGCTTTTGCCTCGCACCTGCTATACGAGGGCGCGGACCTGCGGGCCATCCAGGAAATGCTGGGACACGAGTCCCTCTCGACAACGCAGAAATATACGCACACGTCCATCAAGCAGCTTCTCGAGGTCTACGACAAGACCCACCCCAAGGCTTAGCGCCATGACTAGCGCGATTTTCCACTCCTTCGACACCCTTGCGAGAACCATCGTCACCTCAAAAGATATTCTTCCAATTCCAGCCCGGAACGGTTGCAAATGACGATCAAAACCCACATCCCACCTTCCTGCCCTCAATGCGGTCGACCCATGGAGGCAGGGATGGACGTTTGTGCGTGCGGCTTCGATTGGACCGCTATCCAGCCCATGGGGGAAACTACGGCGGGCGGCCTTTCTTCAGGACAGCCGATTGACGTTGCGTCGATGGCCCCACGACCCCGGGGAAGGCCGACCGTAACGTTCTTTTTGATCGCCCTCAGCGTCCTGATTTTTCTTCTGATGACAGTGATGGGCGGTTCGACTGACATCAACACCCTTCTAAAATTTGGGGCCATGTACCGTCCGTTGTTTGCAGCAGGAGAGTACTGGCGTTTGGTGACGCCTCTCTTCCTCCATATTGGTTTGCTGCACCTCATGTTCAACATGTACGCGCTTCTCATCCTCGGGAATGTCGTGGAACAGATCTACGGCTCGACGCGGTTTCTTTATCTCTATTTGATTTCCGGGATTGGGGGAGCGGTGGCCAGTGCCTTGTTCTCTACGGCCGTGTCTGCCGGGGCCTCGGGAGCGATCTTTGGTGTTGCAGGAGTGGCGTTGATTGTCGGTTATCGCCACCGGGACCGCATCTCTTCCAACTTCAGAAGTGTCGTGGGACGGGGGATTGTGCCCTTTGTCCTGTTCAACCTTGCCTACGGGCTGCTCAACCGGGGGATTGACAATTATGCGCATCTCGGAGGTCTGATCACCGGTGCGGTCCTGGCCTTTCTAGTTCCTCCGGAACATGCAGGCTCTTCAATTGAGGATCGCAGGGTGCTCTCTTACGGTTTGCTGTTGCCATTCGCCGTCATCCTGGGGTCATTCTTCTTCCCTTTGAGGGCCCATTTTGAGATGAAGCGGGTGGAGGCTGACTTTAAGATGGCGCTCTCCCTTGAGAAAGAGAGGCGCTATGACGAGTCGGCGGCCCTGTATCAGCGCGCCCTCAAGGTGCGTCCGGATCTTCCTTCCATTCATAATAATCTCGCGGTCATCTATACCCGCCAGGGTAAATTTGAGGAGGCGGAACGGGAAGCCCGCGCGGCGGTGCGATTGGGTGATGGGGAGGCCATGTATCATCAAACGCTGGGAGCCGTGTTGTGGCATCAGCAGAGACTTCAGGACGCCGCGGATCAATACCTCCGCGCCGCCGAGCTCGATCCGAAGAATGCGGAGTCACACGCCGCTTTAGCGGCGATCTACCAGGATCAGCAGAGACCTGGGGACGCCATTCGAGAATGGTTGAAGGTCAAAGAGCTTCGCCCCGCCGATGTGCTGGCTGATAAACAGATTGAGGCGCTGCGCCATCATATTGCCCCGGAAATGTCCCTGCCTTGAGTGGGCATGGGGAGTGATGAACGGCACCTCTGGAATTCAGTCACCTTGATTTTTTGTTTTTGCCCCGCTAGAATCGAGTTCGATTGCGCACAGTCTGACACTGGGTTCAGGCTGACTGCTTTTCCTGTTGGTTTCCGACCCACCACCCTCAGTAAAAGAAATTCCATTCCTGTCGGCGAGGTGTTGTGATGGACGATGATCCTCGAGTGCCTTCTCCCCTCGAACCAAAGATCGATGAGTTGCTTCGGCGTCTTACTGACCTCGAAGAGATTGTGGCGCGACAGACACAACGCATCTTCGCCTTGGAATCCCAGCGGGGCGTTCCGACCTCGTCAAGCGTCAGGAGCGACCAGAGAACCAAACCGGCGGTTCCGGTTGAGCGAGGGCCTGGTCCTGCGCCGGCAAGCTTGGGGTCGCCCCGCCCGGGCGCAGGGCAGGGGACCACGGCCCCGATACCCCCTCCAGTTCCCGTACCGTTGTTCAGAGAGTCTATCCCATCGTCGGACAAATCAGCGACCAGCCTGGAGGCGCGCATCGGGGGGAACTGGCTGCTGTGGGTGGGCATTGTCGCAATTGTCCTGGGCACGGTCTATTTCCTGAAGCTGGCGTTCGAAAACAACTGGGTGGGACCGAGCATGCGCGTCGCCATCGGCGCTTTTTTTGGCATCGGGTTCGTCTATTGGGGTGAAGAGCTTCAGAAGCGGGAGTATCCCATCTATGGGCAGACGGTCACGGGTGGAGGAAACGCGATCCTTTATCTATCGATCTATGCGGCTTTCAATTTTTATCACTTGATCCCGGCCCCTGCGGCATTCTTTCTGATGATCCTGGTTACGGCGACGATCTCGGTTCTCGCCGCCCGGTATTCCTCGCTGGCCCTGGCACTCATCGGCCTGGTGGGCGGTTTCATGACTCCCATCTGGTTGAGCACGGGCGAGGACCATCAGGTGATTCTGCTCAGTTACATAGCGCTCCTGGTCGCCGGGGTGGCTTATCTGGCGCGTGCGCGGAATTGGGCGGTCCTGAACTCTTCGAGTTTTATCCTGACACTGGTCATCTTCCTGGGATGGGCCATCCGGTTCTATAGCGGAGAGAAGCGGGGCACCACCGAGTTTTTTCTATGCCTCTTTGCGGGCTTGTTTCTATTTGTGGGGGCTGAATCCCAACGTCAAGCCGATGGCCCCAGGCAATTATTGGCCCGGGTCTTAATGGGCGCCTCGTCGATTCTGTTTTACGTGTTCAGTGTTGTTAATCTTTTTGACCACGGCACGGAGGTGTTTCTCTTCATCGTGCTCTTCGATGTGATCGTGCTGGTCGTTGCGATGAAATTCCTCCTGAAAGGCCTCGGCTGGGCCGCGTTTCTTCTGAATGCCCTGAGTATTTATCCGTGGCTGTTGGTCCAATATCGCGAAGAGCACCTCGCTCTCACGCTGTGGTCGCTCACTATTATTTTTGTGTTCTTCCTGTCCTGGCCGCTGGGATTCATCTTCCGGAGGAAGGTGGCAACCTCCAGCCTGGATTTGGGTGTAACAGTCGCGAATGGCTTGGGATACTTCGGTGCCCTGTACTTTCTTTTGGAGCAGCATCATCACGGCATCCTTGGCCTCCTTGCCGTCTCCATGGGTGCGGTGTATTTTGTGACGGCGAATGCCATTTGGAGAAAGGCGGAACAGGAGAAGCGGTTTGCTCTGATAACACTTGGGGTGGCGATCACCTTTGTCACCCTGGCCATCCCGATTCAACTCAAACAGAACTGGATTACCCTGTCATGGGCCGTGGAAGCGGTAGTGCTCACCTGGGTGGCCGTTCGAACGTCCAGTGTCCGGATGCATCTGGCTTCGTGTGCCGTTATGGTATTGGCGGTGTTCCGTCTGTTTGCTTTCGACAAGGCCATTTCCAGCGACACCTTCCAGCTGGTGTTCAACAAACGATTTTTTACTTTCCTGAGCGTCATTCTGGCTTGCTATGCTATTGCCTGGCTGCTGAAGAAGATGCCCGCGACCCTGGACCCGGGACTGCCCCAAAACTTCCGGGTGTTCCTTCTTCTGGCCAGTTTCCTGACGGTGATCCTGATGAGCATGGAGGCCTCCAGTTACTATGACGCCAAGCAATGGTCCCTGCTGCGGGCTGAAGGATCGCGGTTTTACGATCCAGGCAGGAGATTCCGGGCCCTCGAGAACGGGAAGCAACTGGCCTATTCGGTGTTGTGGGGGATCTATTCGGTCACCCTGATCGTCGTGGGCATCATCAAACGGTTCCGCGATATCCGCTGGTTTGCCATGGCCTTGTTTGCCGTCACCATCGCCAAGGTGTTTCTGGTTGATCTCAGCTCCCTGGAGAGGGCCTATCGTGTGCTCTCCATGATTGTCTTGGGGGCCATCCTGCTTCTGGCGGCCTATCTCTACCAACGCTACCGCAAGGCGATCTTTGAGTGACAAGGGCCATCACGCCAGGACGCAAAGACAGAAAGAGGAACAACAAGGCTGAAGCTATGGTCGCAAAGAGAGATTTTTTTCTCGGAATCCTTCTTCTCATCTTGCCGTCCGCTCTCCTCGTCGCTGACTTTGAGCTGACCCATTGGAAATACTTCAAGAGCATTCAGCTGACGGGGGTTTCATCGAAACAAGTTGTGTCTGTTGCCCTGGACAATGAGCTCATCTCCCACACTGCCTTTCTTGAGCATGAGGTTCGCCTCATCGAAGGGCAAGCCTCCGAAGTGGCATTCAACCTGGTAGCCGACAACGATGAGATCCTTGAGGAGAACCAGATCAATGTGGCGATCCTGAACAAGGCGGTCCTCGGTGAGAAGTACCAGCAGTTTATCTGTGATCTGGGAGCAGCGGGGCGAATCACAAACCGGCTGGTTCTGGAGACCTCGAGTCACAATTTTGTTCGGCGCGCTGACGTGGAGGGGAGTGGAGACGGGCGAAACTGGCTGTCTCTGGCAAAAGGCCTCCACATCTTTGACTGGTCGGAAGGCCGCCGTCTGAAGCTCGAATTTCCGGATTCCACGTATCGGTTTTTGAAAGTACTTCTGTGGCTGGACGGCGGTGCCCCTCTAGACATTCAGGGGGCGGGGGTCTCGCGGCACGAGAAGATAAGCGGTGAGTTGGAGCCGGTCCCGGTGGCTTTGCACTCACGACTGCCTCAAACACCACAGAAGTTCAGCGAATGGATTTATGATTTCGGACATGATCGGCCGCTCGTCAACCGCTGTATCTTTGAGGTGACAAAGCAAAATTTTCGTCGGCGCGTTGAGTTGGCGGTCAGTGACGACATCACCCAATGGCAACCGGGACCGGCTCTTGAGATCTTTCGGACCACATTAGGGGATTTCAAGGATGAATTCACGACGCTGGAGACTAACGCGCTGAACCACCGTTATCTGAGAATTCGCATCCTGAATGGAGATGACCGTCCCCTGGAAGTCACCGCCATCTCCTTTCGACGGTTTGTGCGCCGCGTTGTGTTTGAATTCGACCCCGCACGGTCCTACCGGTTGTTTTACGGCAACTCCTCTGCTCAGCATCCCAGCTATGATCTCACAGCCCTGGAATCCCGATCCGGCCCTGGCTCTCTTACCAAGGGAAGCCTCGCCCGCCAGGAGGTCAACCCTTCTTACCTGGAGCCCCTCAATCGACTTCCGTGGAGTGAGCGACACCCGCGCCTGCTCTGGGCTGTCCTTTTCATCGTCGTCCTTTTGTTAGGGACCCTGTTGATCAGGAGCGCAAAGATGATGGGGAAGAAGTCGTAAAGGGACATTCAACAACAACTCTCCGAGTTTGAAGATCCGAAAGCGGTTCACCCCTCACAAGGGGGATGAGCGCGGACTTACGTATTTCATCTCTGTGTTCTTCGCAGTCTCCCCCATTTGGTTTTCAGCATTTGAGATTTCAAATTTGAGATTTGAGATGCTTTTGCGAGAAGTTGGGCTGCCCTTGCGACATGCCGGAGGCGCATCTTCTCAAAAAATCCTGTCGTTTTTTTAAAATGCAGTATAATGGCCGATTCTTGAGGGGCACTGATGACCGACAAACCCAGGCTTGCTGTAATTCACTATTTGAACACCCTGCCGCTCGTGTGGGGAATGCTGCACGGGCAGGAGCAGGACGCGTTTGAACTCTCCTTCTCCACACCTTCGGTCTGCGCCGAGTCATTGAAGCGGGGGACGGTGGATGTCGGGATCATTCCGGTCATTGAGTATCAACGGATTCCCGATCTGCTGGTGGTGCCGGAGATTGCCATCGTGAGCCGCCAGCGCGTTCGAAGCCTGCTGATTTTCTCCAAGGGTGACATCCGCGAGGCCCGGACCGTGGCCTTGGATACCTCGTCCCGCACTTCGGTGGCCATTACGCGGATCCTCTTTTCGGAGTATTACAAGACTCAGCCGAAATTTGATGATTGCGCCCCTGATCTCGACAGCATGCTGCGGTATCACGACGCGGCGCTGCTGATCGGGGATGCGGCGATGCGCGCGCCGCAAAACAACCTGCTGGTTTACGATCTCGCTGAACAATGGCACGAGTTTTCCGGCAAGCCGCTCGTGATGGCCGTGTGGGCGCTTCGCCGTGCCGTCGCGGATCGTGTTTCTTCCCGGACCTTCTTTGACTCCCGGGCCTTCGGGATGGCCCACCTCGAAGAGATCATTCGCAGTGAATCGAGCCGGTCGGGCTGGACAGAAGAGGATATCCGGGAGTATTACACCAAGGATTTGGATTACTCGATGAAGGAAGAGAGTCTCGCCGGCCTGAAACTCTTCTTCGAACTGGCTCAGAAGCTGGGGTTAATTGGTCCGCCCCGCCAGTTCGAATTCCTCCCCGGCGTTTCAAGCCTGGCCGGCAGCAAGGCCTGATCTTGAATGGCTGGACAAGGATCTCCAGGATCTGGAGGATTTGTCTGGGTTCTTGCGTCTTCGGGGTTTCCCCACATAAACTGGGTTGTACAGCGACTATAAGGCAGCGGGAATGACGATGCCGAGATGACCCGCTGGGTCATCATCTAAAGGGTGCTTGACGGGTTTCGAGGAATATGAGCGAGCGGATTACACGACAGGAAGCCTTGGGGCTCTTTCACGCCGATCTCTTCGAGGTGGGCCAGCGTGCCGATTCCGTGCGGCGCGAGAAACACCGCGACAACATCGTTACTTACATCATCGATCGAAACATCAACTATACCAATCTCTGCAACGCCTACTGCACTTTCTGCGCCTTCTACCGCCCGCCGGGAGATAAGGAAGAGGGATACGTCCTCCCCAATGAAGTGATCTTCAAGAAGATTGAGGAGACCATAGCGCTGGGCGGCACCGGCATCCTGCTGCAGGGCGGCGATAATCCGGATCTGCCGCTGGAGTATTACGAAACGCTGCTCCGCGAGATCAAGCGGCGCTATAAGATTCACACCCATTGTTTTTCGGCGCCCGAGTTGGTCAATCTTGCCAATGTCGCCCACCTGTCAGTCGAGGAAACGTTGAAGCGACTGGTCGGCGCCGGCCTGGATTCCATTCCCGGGGGAGGGGCCGAGATCCTCGATAACGCGGTGCGCAAGCGGATCTCTCCGCTCAAATGCACCTCCGAGGAGTGGCTCAATGTCCACCGCACGGCCCACCGTCTTGGCCTGCGCACGACGGCGACCATGATGTTCGGCTGCGGCGAATCGCTGGACCACCGGCTAAATCACTTCGAGCACATTCGCCATTTGCAGGATGAGTACGGGGGATTCACAGCTTTTATTTCATGGCCATTTCAGCCCGACAACACCCCGCTGGGCAAAAAATACTCCCACCGGACCACGGCCATCGAATATCTCATGAATCAAGCCATCTCTCGAATCTACCTCGACAACATCGACAATATCCAGTCGTCCTGGGTCACCATGGGGCTGGGCACCGGCCAGCTCGGCCTGCGCTTTGGCGCGAACGACGTGGGTTCGATTATGATTGAAGAAAACGTGGTCTCCGCCGCGGGAACGACCTACCGGACGACGGAGGGGGAACTCCGTTCGATGATAACGGCTGCGGGTTTCATCCCGATGCAGCGGACTACTCTTTACACTATGAAGGCAGATTCCCTTCATGGCGTGGGGCAGGTGATCATCCCCGTGGATGAAAGCGCTGTGTCTGCGGGGCAGGCATTGACTGTCTGACGACTTTCGGATTTGGATCGGCCGTCCGCCGTGGGACCTCCCGACCCCCCTACCGACAACCCTTCCTAAAGCCCCAACCGCTCACAGAATCACCCTCACGTCGCCGTCGCGGCGCGTCACGCGTTCCCGGTCAAGGAACTCCAGCAGGGGAATGGCGTACTTCCGGGTGATCCCTGTCAATTCCTTGAATTCGCTGACGGTCATTCGAGGCGCCGTTGATTTTCGTGCCAGAAGCCTGTTGCGAAGCTCCTGAATCGAGTCGGCATGAAACATCAGCTCCGAAGTCACACGAACGAGTCGGCCTTCTCTGACCAGCAACTGAACAATCTGCCCGGCCCGGCTGCGGTCGATTTTCACCTGGGCCAGCACCTCATTCGCGGAGGGCACCGAAAGTCCGGCCACCCGAAAGGCGTCCAGAATGACTTTCTTGCCGGCATCTTCTTCTGTGGACAGCGATACGCTTCGACCCGCCGAGTGAACCAGGTCTTTGGAGAGTTCCAGTGACTTCTCCTGTTGAGCTTTCTTCAACATGAATTCGAATACTTCATCGGAGACCCTCGGGCCGAGTCGCTCCTTCAATTCCTGTCTTGAGATGCCAATGGCCAGGGGATTACGGGAGTGAAACTCGCTCACCAGCGTGGCGATGTGTTGATGCAGTCGGCGCAGGTGCTCGGTGGAGACGATTCGCGCCGGCAGTTGCTCGGCCTTTCCCTGACTCGATAAGGTTCCCAACTGTGTCCGGAGAACCTCCGGGGAAAGTCCTGTTCGGAGGGTCAGCTCCTTGACCGTGACTCCGACGGTTCCGGATTCTTCCATCACATGGTGGACAATGTTTTCCAGCTCTCGCGCGCGAATGGCCTCGAGGAATCTGAGAACCTGGGGGTCTGCGCGAACCCGCCGGGGCGGGATAGGATCCAATACCATGCCTCCTCCGATGGTCACCACCGGCGAGAGACGACGGACAACAAATCGGTCCATGGGTTGGGCTATGGTAGGCGATGACAAAACCACCTGGACAATCCCCGTATCGCCCGGCTCCAGGACTTGCCGATCCAGCAGATGCAGGGTCGCCACCATTTCAGCCGTGCCGATATGAAAGTGGACGCGGTTCCGTGATTTCAGCGGCGCCGGTGCGGAATCGAGCAAGTGGAGTTCGACATCGAGGCGGGAAGTGGGTTGAAAGGTATTGCCCGGCGCAAGGACCATTCCCCGGGCGAGTTCGTTGACTTCCACTCCCTGCAAATTGATCGCCGTCCGCTGGCCTGCCGTGGCGCTAGAGACCGAGCGGTTATGGACTTGAATTCCCCGGACGCGGGCCCGCTTCCGTTTCGGAAGAACCTCCACTTCATCCTCGCGATTGATTTGCCCGGAGATCAATGTTCCCGTGACGACCGTTCCAAATCCCTTCATCGTGAAGGCACGGTCGATGGGAAGACGAAAAAGGCTTCCGGAGTCCTTAGGAGTTACCTCGCTCGCCAGCCGCCGCAAGTGCTCCTTCAGTGCTTCCAGTCCTTGCCCCGTCCTGGAACTGACAGAAAGGATCGGCCGGTTTTCCAGGAAAGAGTTTTGAAAAAAGGAGTTCAGCTCGCGAACGACGACCTCCTGGGTTTCGGCATCGACAAGATCACACTTGGTCACGACGGTAAGACCCGCCTTCACATTGAGAAGCTTCGCAATTTCAAAATGCTCTCGGGTTTGCGGCATCACGGATTCGTCCGCTGCCACCACCAGCATCAGGATATCGATCCCGTGAGCGCCCGCCAGCATGTTCTTGACGAAGCGCTCGTGGCCCGGGACGTCCACAAACGCGAGGTGCGTATCGGAATCGAGGTCCAGAGCTGCAAATCCAATGTCGATGGTAATCCCGCGTCGCTTCTCCTCTTCCCATCGATCACAGTCCACCCCGGTCAGCGCTTTGACCAGTGCCGTCTTCCCATGATCGATATGTCCCGCTGTTCCGACAATAACGTACTTCATGATTGAAGGGATATCATACCATTGTTGTGGAGTCTGGTCCGCTAGGGCGGACCACTCCTTTCAAACGAGGAAGTCTCATGGATTGTATTTACTTACCGGCCCCGAGGGAAGCGCTCCGCCAAGACGGACCGTTCTCGAAAGGAAGAGTGACATAAGTTATAGCGTCCCAAGCGGCATATGAGACAATACGTCATGAGGCCCGGGGGCCGAGTCGCATCAGCGTCCATGTTGTTGTGCCTAAAGGCGCTGACTAAAAAATTGCACCCGCGGGTCGCTCGAGTGATATAATCTCGGCTCATTTTGATGCGGCGGAGCACTCTTCACGTTAAGAGGATTTCTGACCCGGGGCCAAGGAGGTTCTGATCTTATGAAGGGGAAGGGAAAATTTGTCGTGGGCGCCGTCATCATCGTCGCCGCTGTGGTTTGGCTTGCATTCAGCGGATTTAATGAAAGCAAGGCCTATTACAAGACGGTCGATGAACTGATGGCCATGAAGGACCAGGCGCATAACGTGCGTCTCAAGGTGGCCGGTGACGTGGTCAAGGGCTCCATTGAGCGCCAGGGTCGCACGCTCCGGTTCAGAATCGAGCAGAAGGGCATCGTTGTCCCGGTCAATTACGTGGGTGATGAGACTTTGCCCGACACCTTTGTCGACGGCGTCCAGGCTGTCGTGGAAGGGAAATATGACCGGTCGGGGGTCTTCCAGGCTGACAAGATTCAGGCCAAATGCGCATCCAAATATCAGGCGAAACAGAAGGGGGAGACGCCCCCGAGTAAGACCTAATCGAGTGCGGATTTCGGATTGCGGAAGAGTTCACGTGAAATTTCTGATGTGTGAGTTGAGAATTGGGTTCCGGCCTCTGGCTTCTGACATCTGGCTTCACCTCCAGTCTGAGTTCCAAATCCCTTTGTAAAAGTCCGCCGGCTAACGACACCGTAACATCGAGGTAACCCATGCCCGAGATCGGCAATTTTGCAGTCATCCTGGTTTTTGTTTTTTCCGCCTACGCGGTACTGGGTGGAGTCCTCGGAGCGAGGCTGGATAATCGCAAGCTGGTCCGGAGTTCTGAACGCGCGGTCATCATCAGCTTTGCGATGGTGACCCTGGCAGTCGTCATCCTGTGGACCTTGCTTTTGACCAATAGCTTCAACATCGCCTATGTGGCGGCACACTCCAACCGGGACCTTCCTTTCTTTTACAAGTTTTCCGCGCTGTGGGCAGGGCAGGAAGGATCGCTCCTGTTCTGGGGCTGGCTGCTTTCCATTTACTCTTTTGTGTGCGTTCTCCAGAATCGCAACCGCCATCGTGCCATGATGCCTTACGTCATCGCAGTGCTGATGACGACACAGTGTTTCTTTTCCATCCTCAATCTTTTTGTGGCGAACCCCTTCTCCACGCTCGCCGTGGCCGGCGCCAGCGGCGGCCTGCAATCTTACGCCCCGCCCGATGGCAACGGACTCAACCCGTTGCTGCAGTATCCGATGATGGTCATTCACCCCGTGATGCTTTACCTGGGCTATGTGGGATTCATCGTACCCTTTGCGTTTGCCATCGCGGCAATGGTCACCAAGCAGCTGGGAGATACCTGGATCAAGACGACCCGGCGATGGACCATGGTGGCATGGTTCTTTCAGGGGTGCGGCATCCTGCTGGGAGCGGCCTGGGCGTATCACGTCCTGGGCTGGGGTGGGTATTGGGGTTGGGACCCGGTCGAGAATGCTTCCCTCATGCCGTGGCTGATGGGGACCGCCTTCCTCCATTCCGTGATGATCCAGGAGAAAAAAGGGATGTTGAAGGTTTGGAACATGGTGCTCATCATCCTGACTTTCTTCCTGTGCATATTCGGGACCTTTCTCACGCGCAGCGGGGTGGTCTCCTCGGTCCATGCCTTCGCCCAATCGTCCATTGGGACGTATTTTGTGACTTTCCTGGCGTTGATCCTGGCCTTTTCGTTGACCCTGCTTTTCGACCGGCTGAAATATTTGAAGAGCGAGAACCAGCTGGATTCCGTGGTCTCCCGCGAATCGAGCTTCCTCTTTAACAACCTGATCCTGCTGGCGGCCTGTTTTGCTGTCTTCTGGGGAACGATGTTCCCGGTTATCTCGGAGGCCGTCAAGGGAGTCAAGATCACCGTCGGCGCGCCCTACTTCAACAAGATCAATTTGCCGATCGGCCTCTTTCTTCTGTTCCTCACTGGTGTCGGCCCGCTCTTTGCGTGGCGGAATACTTCCCTGAAGAGTCTGAAGAAGAATTTCATAATTCCGACCGCTATGTCGTTGGGTCTGGGTGTAGTTTTGTTCGCCCTGGGCGTCCACGATCTTTACGCACTGATGGCCTTCATGTTGTGCCTGTTTGTGACCGTCACCATCGTGGCGGAGTTTTACAAGGGCGCCCGGGCGCGGGGAAGAAGCAGCGGAGAGGATTTTGTCACCGCTGTAATCAACCTGACGCATCGGAACACTCGCCGCTACGGCGGCTACGTCATCCATTTCGGCATCGTGCTCATCTTCATGGGGGTTGCCGGGGCGGCGTTTAACAAGCAGGTCAAAGCGGATATGGCGGTGGGAGAACGCACGCAGATTGGCTCTTATACCCTCCAGTGCGATGCGGTTCAGGATGCCGACAATCCGAACTATGCCTCCCAGCACGCGGTCCTCAGCGTCTTCCACAACGGGGTGAAACAGAACTACACGCTACGACCCGAGCAGCGGTTTTACAAGGCCAGTGGCCAGCCCACTACCGAAGTCGCGCTTCATTCCACGCTGGTGGAGGATTTATACGTCGTGTTCTCGGGAACGGTGAACTCCGATAAGGCGATCATTCAGGCGTTCGTGAATCCGCTGGTGCTGTGGATCTGGATTGGGGGCCTGGTGGTGGTGTTTGGCACCGTCGTGGCCATGATCCCGAGCAAAGGCGAGATGGAGCGGCGTGCCGCGTGGGAAACGGAATGGGAAAAAATCATCACGACGCGGGAAGCTGAACTGGTCGAGGCGACAAAGGAAAACCCCCGTGCCTAACGGTCCGATCTTCTTTCCTCGCTCCAAGCAATTTTTAGGGTTTGCCTTCTTGATGGTATTGCTCGGTTCCATGCTCATGGCGCAGGGCGGGCCCGGCCCGGCGATTACCCCGAAAACCACCCTCGATGATGTATCCGAAAAGCTTTCCTGCCGATGCGGATGTAATCTCGTCTTGAATCGCTGTAATCACGTCCAATGCGGCTCGGCCATCCCCATGCGGGAGCGCATCACGCGAGAGATTGCCCAAGGGAAGACTCGGGACGAGATCATTGCCGGCTTCGTCCGGGATATGGGAGAAGAGGTCTTGGCGGTCCCTCCCACTTCAGGATTTAACTGGAGCGCCTGGATCATGCCATTCGCCATGCTTGGCGTGGGCACCGTCCTGGTCATCGTCGTTCTGAAAATCATGATGCGAAGGCGTCCGATGGAGATTCCGGCGACCTCCCCGGCCGGGGCGGGTGAACTTCCCCCGACCACGGCGACGCGCGCGAGTTCCAAAGACCTCGAGGATCGCGTCGAGATGGAATTGAAGGAGTTTGGAGACTCCTAGCCCGCGTCTGCAAAAATGATGTTTGGTTCGAGAATCGCCTTCCGTTCCACAACTGCTCTCAGAAACTTCTGATTCTTACGATCGGAACCTGATTTATGATCTATGCCTTCTGTGCGCTGCTGGGAATTTTGGTTTTGGCCTATGCTTTGGAGCCCCTGTTTCGGCAGAGTGAATCGCTGGTCTACATCGACAACCTCGGCGAGACGGAGTTGGAGGGCCTGTTGCAGAAGAAGGACTCCATCTATGAGAACATGAAGGACCTCGAATTTGAGTGGAAAATGGGTAAACTTTCGGAAGAGGACTTTCACAAGCTGCGAGACGAATACAAGATGGAAGCCGCGCTGGTCCTCGACCGGATCGACTTCATCGAGCACGGCGAAGATTACAATGCCCTGGTCGAAAAAGAAGTGGAAGCAAAACGCCGCGGCCCCAAACGTTGACCCTTGGCCTGCCTTTGGATTCAAACCAACTGAATGATTCATGCTAAGACTTGCAGAAGGAGGGAGTGGAATGCGGGGAAAGAGCCCTGCTAGCTTCGGCAAGCGGATCGAGCATTGGATAATCTCACTCATGCTAAAGGAGGGCATGGAGGTTTACGTGCCGCTCGTCGACGACCACGCGGTCGACGCAGTGGTAATACGCCCTGACGGAACGACAGCACTGATCCAAGTCAAAGCGCACTCCGAGGGGGTCGTCCCCGAAGGCGCGGCTCAGTTTTCAGTCCGCCGGCCTGAACCTGAAAAGGGCCGCAAGGACTACTGGTACGTTTTTTATTCTGAACGCTTCGACAGGATGTGGATTATGACATCCGAGGAGTTCAAAAAGAATTCGAAGCCCACCAGGACGGGGAAGTATCGCGGGCTTCGTTACATCCGGTTCAGCGGAAAGCGGCAAGGCCCCCTTGACAGCTACGTTGACGTTGATAAGAACTTTCGTAGAATTCGAGGCCAGCGGAGCAAGTCTTAGCTGTCTGATCTCTCCGAGCGGGACTCGGGACCACGCTGCCGGATGATGAATGAGCTTTGGCGACGCCATACGTAGGCAGATGGATGGGATATAATCCACCGATGCCAATAATCTCGATGTTTTTCGGAATTGTGATCCGGATGTTCTACAATGAACACGAGCCTCCGCACTTCCATGCCGAGTACCAGGGATAGCGGGGGAAATTCGATCTCAATGGCGAGATGGTTGCAGGGAACGTTCACTCGAGAACAGCGCTGCGGCTTATCAAGGACTGGGCATCACTGCACCGGCGAGAGATCGAGGCCAATTGGGAGAACATGAGGGCTGGCTGCCCGCTGGAGCGGATCGAGCCCCTGGAGTGAGGGATTGTCATGACATTCATGCCGATGGTCGTCCAAGCAGAGTATCGAGGCGGATATCGAATTCGCGTAACCTTCAACGATGGTATGCAGAAAACCATTGATTTTGAGAACTGGTTGCACGGACCTGTCTTCGAGCCCCTAAAGTCCCCCGAATATTTCAAACGGTTTATCCTCGATGGCTGGACCGTGGCGTGGCCGAACGGCGCCGATATTGCCCCCGAAACTCTTTACGAGTGCCGAGAGGCGGAGGAGGCGGCTTAGCTGGCCAATATTCTGGTCCGTTGCGGGTCTCGGACGCGCGTGGTTGGATGAGACCCTGTTCGTCGATTGGCTTCCATTGTGGCAAGAGGTTTGCTGTGATTATTCGAATACTCTAATGAATGAACGATTGAGCGCTTTTGGAACTAAAGCATCTTTCATCTTCTTGTGCGGCCTAGTGCTTTTGTCTGGCCCTCTCTTCGCACAGCCCTCTGTCGAGATCGAAGGTGCGATCAAGAACGGGACGAGCGGCAAGCCCGTCAAGGGCCAGCGGATTCTCCTGATCTCGCCCTCCAGGGGAATGGAAGAGGTGGCGAGCGTCGAGTCAGACGGCGAAGGACGATTCAAGTTCGAAAGAGTGCAAGGCCCGTTTTTCGTGGTCCAGACGCACTACCAGGGCGCCAACTACAATCAGCCTGTTCAGCCCCAGGAGAGGGGCCTGACCCGGACTACCCTCACGGTGTATGACGCCACCACCTCGGATGCCAATGTTTCGGTGACCCGGGCGCAATGGCGGCTGGTTCCGGAATCGGGGAAATTGAATATCGACGAAGTGTTTGAAGTGGTGAATCGAACAGATCCCCCGCGGACGCTGGTGCGAAGCGACGGATCATTCAAGTTCGCAGCTCCGGCCGGGGCTACCGTCGAGAACGCGAGCCTGGAAGAGTCGGCGGGGATGCCGCTGCCGCAGACGCCACGGGAGATCGTCCCCGGGAAGCTGTTTGCCATTGATCACCCCATCCAGCCGGGCACGACGCGCATTGGCATTCACCTGACCGCTGATTACAGCTCGCAGAGCTTTTCCTTTTCCCAAAAGCTTGCCAACGCGCCGGGAGAGATTGACTTGTTCCTCCCCAAGGATATGCAGGTCAATTCCAGCGTCGGCCTCGAGAAAAGTTCTGCCGACACCCAGGGCTATCAGGTGTATGCCGCGCGAGGCAAGCGCGCAGGAGACGACGTGACGGTCAACGTCGCGGGCGGGACGGCGCCGGTCGAAGGATCGGACTCGGGCATTGGGGAGGGCAGTGGCTCGTCGTCAGTAACCCAGTTGCCGAATGCCATTGGATCCATCCAGGTTCCGCTCGTCGGTCTATTGGGATTGCTGATGCTCTGGTCGCTGAGCTTTGCCATTTTCCAGCGCCGCGAGCCATCCAAAAAATCGGACGGGCCATCGCCGGGCAAGAAAAAACAACTGTCCGAACAGAAGGACTATTTGGTCCGGCGGATCATTGAACTCGACCAGCGTTTCGCGGCCAAAGAGATCGTGGAACGGGATTATCACCTCCAGCGCAGCCGCCTGAAAAGCAAGTGCGCCGAGCTGATGCGGCGCCTTCAACCGGTTCCCACCAGGAAGCGAGAGAAGACCGTTGCCTGAGTCCGCGCCCCATGTCCGCCTTGCCGTCATTCACAAATCCTTCGGCCATTTCACGGCGCTTGACCGGGTCACCTGTTCGATTGCCTCTTAATGCGGCCCACCTCGGGCGACTACCAGTTGCTGGGTGAAAACGCGCGGCACCAGCCGGACCGAACCCGGGCCCAAATCGGGTTCATTTCCCACTCCACCTATCTCTACGCTGACCTGACTGCATATGAGAACTTGAAATTTTTTGGCGCGCTCTACGGTTTAGACGACCTCGAGGGGCGAATTCGAAGCGCCCTTGATGATGTCAGGTTGTGGGACCGTCGCGGAGAGCGCGTTCGCGGATTTTCCCGCGGCATGCAACAGCGACTTTCGCTGGCTCGCACCTTCCTGCATAATCCATCGCTTTTATTGCTCGACGAGCCTTACACCGGGCTCGATCCCATTGCCGCGGACATGCTGGACCGCTTGATTGAGCGGTGTCAGGGGGAAGGGCGCACGGTCATTCTGACCACCCATAACCTGGATCTGCGACTGCGCGGCGTGAGTCATGTGTTGGTGCTCGAGAAAGGGAACGTCGTGTTTGATGAGCGCGGGACCGGGTTCTCGCCGAAGGAGTTTACCGAGATCTTCCGCACTCACGTGGACGAGGCTGAAGAGTAGCCGGGAGGAGAGTCCGCTTCTCGCGCGGCCGGCGGCCGCGAATCGATCCAAACCCGCGATTATCAATGTTCAAAAAAATCCTCAGGATCCTCTGGAAAGACGTCGTCACCGAATTTCGGACGCGCGAGTTGTTCAGCGCCATGTTTGTCTTTGCGCTGCTGGTTGTCGTCATCTTCAACTTCGCCTTTGAGAGTGCCCCGCGAGAGTCCATTCTCCAGGCGGCCCCGGGATTGTTGTGGGTGGCCTTCACTTTTTCCGGGGTGCTCGGCCTGAACCGGTCCATCGCCATCGAGCGCGAGAATATGTCCATCCAGGCGCTCATGCTGGCGCCCGTCGACCGGGGGGGAATCTATCTCGGGAAGATGCTGGGTAACTTTGTGTTTATGATGGTCAGCGAGCTGCTCATCGTCCCGCTCTTTGCTGTCCTGTACAACTTCTCCTTTACCGCCCACTTTGGCCAATTTGTGTTGATCCTCGTGCTGGGGACCCTCGGCTTTTCGGCGGTGGGGACCATTTTTTCGGCCATTGCCGTCAATACCAAGATGCGCGATGTGCTGCTGCCGATCCTGTTCCTGCCGGTGGTTGTCCCGGTGCTGATCGGCGCGGTGGAGACGTCAGTGCGCACCCTCGCCGGAGAGCCATTGCGTGGTATGATGGATTGGATCAAAATTCTCATCGTGTTTGACGTCATTTTCATTACGACGTCGTTCCTGGTGTTTGAGTTTGTACTTGAGGAATGAGAGTCGGCACATTTCGACCCGCCACCGGAGAGGCACAGGAAATCAGATGTCGGAAGTCATACTCCGCAGGATCGACCGAACCTATTCATGGGAGATCAGAAGTCAGAATCCGCGGCGGACGGATGCAGGACCTTAGAGGTGCTTTTATGTTAGCCAGGATCTCGCGATATTTTTTCTATCCCCTCGTGATTCTTTTTCCGTTTTCGCTCTACATGGTTTTTGTTTACGCGCCGGAAGAAGAGACGATGGGGATCGTGCAGAAGATTTTTTACTATCATGTCTCCGCCGGATGGGTGTTCATGCTGGCCTTCGGGCTCGTGTTCCTGGGCTCGGTCGGATATCTGATCACGCAGCGGCAGGTATGGGACACCTTCGCGGCCTCCTCCGCCGAATTGGGCGTGGTCTTCTGCTCCATCTCATTGACCACGGGACCCATCTGGGCCAAACCCGTCTGGGGAATCTGGTGGACCTGGGATGCGCGCCTGACGTCGACGCTGGTCGAGTGGCTGATCTACGTGGCTTACCTGATGCTCCGCGCCAATGTCCCGGAGCCGACCAAGCGCGCCAATCTCTCGGCAGTCTTTGGCATCCTGGGGGCGCTCGATGTCCCCATCGTCTATTTTTCAATCCGCTGGTGGCGGACACAGCACCCTCAACCCGTCATGGGAGGCGGAGGTTACCTGGATCCGCAGATGCGTCTGGCCTTCTTTGTGTGCCTCCTGACCTTCACACTCCTTTACTTCTTCATGTTAGGCCGGCGGATCGAACTCGCCCAGGCGCAGGAAACTTTGAGCTCACTGAAGAGACGCTGGACGAGACGGTAGGGATACGTTCGGGTCTCACTGGGACCCAAGGCGCTCCATTGGACCAATGACTATCTTCTGGGTGAGCCCCGGTTTGGCCGGCAGATCTGAGAGTTGAAATCGTCCTCCTACTTGAACCTATTCACGGAGCCTGTGATGAACAATTATCTGGTCGCTGCTTATGCTGTCCTCTGGATCGTCCTGTTGGTTTACACTTTCCTTCTTGCCCGCAAGTGCAAACGGCTGACGGAGGAACTGGAGCGGCTGAAACAGCAGATCGAACAGGAAAAACGGTAGCGGCTGCCTCCACGCCGGCTTCTTGAATCGGGTGTTCATCCTGAAGGCCCGTTTAGAAGTTCACCGAAACCTTCCATACCCTGAATCGTATCATCCAGAGATGACAGCCATTCTTGAAAGTGTTGATCTGAAGAGGCATTACCCCATGGGTCGCTCCGTGGTGCGCGCCCTGGATGGAGTGTCCTTCACCATCCAGGAGGGCGAGTTCGTGGGGTTGCTCGGGACCTCCGGTTCGGGGAAATCCACTCTGCTCAACTTGATTGCAGGCTTGGACCGCCCGACCAGCGGCGCCCTGAAGATATTCGACCAACAGCTGGACCAGATGAGCCGGGAGGCCCTGAGCCAGCATCGACGCAAGAACGTAGGTATGATCTTCCAGTCGTTCAATCTCATTGCGACGATGACTGCCTTTGAGAATGTCACACTGGCGATGATGTTTTCCGGTGTCCCTCGCGCAGAGCGAGAACGGCGCGGGCTGGAGCTGTTCGAGTCCGTGGGCCTTCAAGACCGCCAACTTCATCGACCCGCGGAACTCTCGGGCGGAGAGCAACAACGCGTCGCCATCGCCCGGGCGCTTGCCAACAGTCCTGCCATTCTGCTGGCGGACGAACCCACGGGGAATCTGGACAGCACGACCGCCCGCGAAATACTGGAGATTTTGAAGCTACTCAACGAACGCGAAGGGAAGACGATCCTGTGGGTCACGCACGACACGGAGCTGGCCTCGAAATATATCCAGCGCAGCATTCGCTTGAAAGATGGAAGGATCGCGGATGACGGAATTTCACCGGCCTTGCCGTCAGGGGGCTCTGCATGATTGGTTTGAATATGGTTCACTCAACAGGGCGACGCGTCTCGTTGCCTTGCAAGGCCGCAGGTCGTACAAATGATCTTTCCTGACGTCCTTCAACTCTCATTGAGAAATCTTCGTGAGGCCAAGCTGCGGACCTCGCTGACCACCCTCGGTGTCTCGATTGGTATCGCATCACTTGTCGGCATGGTGTCACTCGGGGTCGGATTGCAGGAGCTCACCGTCGGGCAATTCAAAAAATCAGGGCTTTTTGACACGATTACGGTGTTTTCCGCGGGTCAAGGCTTTGGCCGCAACACGCGGGTGCGTCCGGCAAGACGAAATCCGGCGGCTTCGGCCAGCGAGCCCGCCCGTCCGGAAAAGCCTCCGGAGCCGCTGGATGACAAGGCGATCGAAAAGATTCAAGCCCTCCCGAATGTGAAGGAAGTTTACCCCAATCTGCGTATGCCCGTGGAGGTGAAGTACGGAAGTTACTCTGAATTTGTCACCGCGGTGGGTGTGCCGCTTTCATCGCGCGGTGAGGGGGTATTCCAAAAAATTACGTTTGGATCCTTTTTGAAGAACGAGACCGAGGATGGTTGCATGTTGAGCCTGGATTTTGTACACAATATGACCTCGGAAGATCCGAAGAACGTCGTCGGAAAAGAGATCACTTTGAGCTACGCGACGGCAGCCGATCTAGCCAACGCCGTGATGGGTGGCCCCCTCGGACAGATGACCATTCAGCGGACTGAAAAAAAATATTCGATCGTTGGCATCGTAGAGCGCGAACCCGGCCCCAACTTCGGAGGAGGGTTTTTTTCATCCATTATGGTTCCACTCAGGAAGATTCAGGAGGCCGGGTTTCAGGACTTCACGAACCCCCAGGCCTTCCTGCGTGGTCTTTCTAATAAGCCCTCGTACAGCGCGGTGACTGTCAAGGTGAAACACCTCCAGGACACGGAAGACGTGGAGAAGAAAATAAAGGATCTCGGATTCAACGCATTCTCGATCAACGATGCACTGCAAGGCGCCAAGAAAGCCTTCATCATCCTGGATATTCTTCTGGGCCTGGTGGGCTCCATCGCCCTCGCCGTGGCATCCCTGGGTATTGTCAACACCATGGTCATGTCGATCCTGGAGCGTACCCGCGAAATCGGAGTCATGAAGGCCATTGGCGCGGGCGATGGGGACATTCGAAAGATCTTTTTCGTGGAGGCTTCCCTGATCGGCATCCTGGGGGGGGCCGTTGGGGTGGCGCTGGGATGGTCTGTGGACAAGATCATTAATTTTGGAGCGAACATCTACATCCAGCGCCAGGGAGGATTTCCAGCCCAGATGTTCTTTACCCCGTGGTGGCTGGTTGCGGGAGGGATCGGGTTTTCTATTCTGGTCAGCCTGATTGCCGGAAGCTATCCTGCAAGCCGGGCGGCGCGAGTGGATCCGATCAAGGCGCTGCGGCACGATTAACGACCGCCACAGCCAAGATAAGAACTAACCGCAAAGAGCGCAAAGGAGGCCCCCCATTGCGGATTGCGGGTTGTGGAAGATCGCAGTTACAGATTGCGGATTTCAGAACAGCACGGCGCGGCTCTTGTGCTAAAGCAGCGGGCCCGAGTTGTCCCCCACGGTGAACCGATCTCTCCCTGCGAGATCAATTATGCTTGGTTGGTAATTTAGCTCATTGCAGGGACCCAAATAAAAAAGCCCCGGACTTCGGGGCTTTCTTAATGTCTCGCAGGATGAAGGGAGCTGTTTGCTAGAGTTGGGCGACCTTCAGGTTGCCGTAAGTCGTTTCAAGCCGCACATGAGGGCCCCCCTTGCCGACCGAACCCGAAATTTCGTTCGTGGGTTGATCCTGGGTGACCTTTAGAGTCGGCGCCTTAAAATCGGTCTGAATATCCCCTGATCTCGTCTTACCATCGATTTGAAACGATGCATTGCGTGGCAATTCAAGGTCAATCGATGAGGATTGGGTCCGGATTTCAATATCGGCCTTTGGAGGCAACGAGGCGCGATATTGTACATTTCCCCGGCTGTTATCGACCCGGACCGGCCCCACCACCTCCTCGAGCCGGATGTCCTTGTCTCTTGTCTTCACGGTAAAGGGTCCCTTAATATTGCGCACCGTCAGATTGCCTGACTCCAGCCGGATTTCCCCTTCGACCTTGTCCGCCAATAAATCGGTTCGACTGGAGAGGAAGCGCGCTTGCTTCTTCACATCCTGGAAATCAACCGAGAAGAATTCGCCTTTGACCGACCCGTTCCCTCCGACCTTGACGAGAGCAACATCATTCCCGCGTCCGGAGAGATCCACATTTCCGGTGACATCATTAATCTTGAGATCGCCCCGTCGCATTGCGATCACAACGTTTCCCACAATCTGTGAAACTTCCACATCGCCGCGGGTGGAGTCCACGGATTGATCGCCCACCAGTCCGGTGAGGCTAACGTCGCCACGCTGCTGGTTGGTTGTCACCTGGGAGTCCTTGGGGACATTGATCTCAAGGTCCACGTTGAGTCGATACCCCTTGTTCGAGGCATCCTGACGGTTTGTCACGATCTTGTATTTTCCACCCTCCTCCGAGATGGTCGTCTTATTCAGATCCGCGCGGGCCTTGGCGTCATTATCATTGTCGGCATAGACGCGCTTTTTCACCTGGACCTGAATCTTGGGTTGGTCCCATCCGGTGACCTTGATATTGCCCCGGACATCGGGAATTTCGATCACCGCCTTCGGGCCGGCGGCAGACTCAACCTGTTCTGTATAGTCGTAGGGATTGCCGAAGAGCCCCTCGAAGGAGATGGTTTCATCATCGTCTCCAATATGGATTCCGGGTCCGCGGAAGAACCGGTCGGAGTTCCGCACGCCGCTGGAGATGGCCGTTCCGATGATGAGGAGGAAGACCAGCGCGACAATCTCGCCGCCCGTGATGAAGGGTCCCGGAGGAACGTTCGGGTCCTGGCGGAACTTGAAATAGGCATACAGCTTGCTCAACCCCCAAAAAATGATCAGGATCGGCCAATACTTCCCGACAATGTGCCAGGGCCGGACGTCATGATGAAAGTTGGTATAAAGAAACAACCCCCCGATCGCGATCAGCGTCAATGCCCAAAAGATCGAATCCCTTCGATATCCGTTTGCCATATAGGGTCTCCTGTTTCCAGGGTGTGAATTTTCCTTTGTAAACGCCCCCGTTATTCGTTCCCTCTGCGTGACCCGAAGTCTCGGGGCTGTTCATCTACGGCTTTGGCGGCTCCGGGCCGCCCGCCGATGGATTTTGTCCCCCGCCCGGAGAAGCCGGGGTTGCCTGCGTCTGGGGAGACGCCTGCCAAGTGGGATTCCCGGGGGGCGTACCAGGGCCGGCCGGTGGCGGAACGAGAGGGGGAGCAGCGGGCGCGAAAAATCGTTCCAGAATTTTCACCGCCCCAATTACCACCAGGATCACCGGCCAGGTGTGACCTATTCCCCAACCCCGGTAGGGAAAGAGCTCATCCAGAAGGAATAGCAGTCCTACTGTGATCACGACGATGGGTCCCATTAACCGCCGAGGATAATAGCCGTTTGACATGGTCGTCTTACTCCTAAGGATTGACTAAAGGTTCTTGAATTTTGTCTTGAGGCAGGTCGACCGTCGTGGTCCACCCCCTCACCAATCATCTCGGTCTGCTCAGCCGGTTCCGCAGCATGAGGATGCCGCAGATGACCAGTATCACAGGCCACAAGCGCCACAGCCTGCCAAAGTTGTAAATGTTCATGTTATCGAGCAGGAAGAGCACTCCGATCACCACCAGGATGATTCCGCCAATAGGCGCGTTCAACTTCCAGTCGCTCCAGAAATCCTGGTAGAACTGCGGCTGGGCCAGGGACGGCTGTGCCGCGGTCGGGCTGCTCATGCCCGCAAGTTGTTTGCGGCGTGCCGTCTGATACGCTTCAAAGGGCATGTACAGACAAAAGAACCCCAGAAAAATTCCCACGAAAGCGTCACCGGCATCCGGGAGGTTGCCACTGGCCAGGAGCGCGATCGTGCCGGCGAAGATGGCCACATGCACAGCCGCCTTGGTGTATTCGCCATTCACGACAGCCCCCACGCCCGGAATCCATCCCAGGCCGAAAGCCACCCAGGGGTGGGCAAAGTCGGGTGGCGGACCGGCCGGAGTTCCCACGTTTCGGGCGAGACAGGCCTCGCAAAATGCCTGGCCTTGAATAAGGTGAGTGCATGTCTGGCACATGGGCTTGCCGCAATGGCGGCAGAAATAGGAAGAATCGACTTCAGCATGGTTAGCGCATTTCATGAGAGGCCTCCCGGGTTCTCCGAACGATGGAAATTCTGTACAAGAATGGGTCCCGTATCATGCCCCTCGCTGATGGTGCGCTGCGATCCCGATTTCGCCGGGGGAGTGGGCGCGGCTTTCTCCTGGGGTTCGACGGGGTTGGGTTGGTCCTGATCCGTAGTTGATGCGTTCAGGCTATCGACCCGCGACTGGATCTCATAGACAATTCGCAGGGCATTGTAGTACTTCACCCCGCGGCTGTAGGCGAGGTGCACTTCCCGGTTGGTGTGTTCCCACAAGCGGGAGGGCTTCAGGTCAGCGGTCGTGAGGTGCCGGAAGTCGAGGCCCACCGCGTAAAGTACGACTGCCAGCGAGGCGACAGCCATCAGCGACCCCATGGCGAGCTTGGGAAGCTGCTGCGGGCGGATAAAATCAAAGATGAAATCGTACCATGCAGGAACCGCCGGAGCTCCGGAAGTTTCCGCAATGATCCGGGTGATCAGTCCCAGCGGGGGCTCGGCTTCCGGGATCGCACTGGCCAGAAAGCGGTTGCCGCGCATCTCCGCCGCGAGCGCCGTGCACTGTTCGCAATGGGAGAGATGCTCCTCCACCTGCCGCCGGGTGGCGCCATCCAGTGTTTCGTCGAGATAATCGATCCAGAGATCTTCAAAGTGGTTGCAGTTCATAGTCATTTCACCGCATTCCTTTGTCCAGGGCGGTGCCCCCGGGTTTCTGCTTAGATTTCAACCTGACTTCGCTTCCGCTCCAGGATGCGTGCCAGTTCGATGCGCCCCCGGTTGATTCGAGATTTGACCGTTCCCTCGGGAACGTGAAGCACGGTTGCGATCTCGTCGTACCGCATGTCCTCGCAGTCCCGCAGCACGACGGCCTCGCGCAGGTCCGGAGACAACCGGCTCAAACCCCAGCGGACCATCTCGATCTTGTCGTTGGTGGAGATCTGATCCATCGCCGTCTTCGTCCGTGAAGGATTGCTCTCCACGCTCTCAAAGACTTCCTCCAGGGCAACGTCCCCTGCCTCTTTTTTGTGTTTGCGGTAATGATCGACCAGGAGGTTGCGGGTCACACTCATCAGCCAGGTGGAAAACGAACCTTCCTGCGCGTTGTAGCTCTTGAGGGTTTTATAGACTCTCATGAAAACTTCCTGGGTCAGATCTTCCGCGTCGTGCCAACTGCCTGTGAATCGATAACAGAAGTTATACACGCGCTTGGTGTGCAACCTCACGATTTCCTCCCACGCTGCGTTGTCGCCGTTCAGGCACCGGCTGATCACCTCCGCATCAACGTGAACCAAAGCGCCTGCTCCTTCTCGTTCTCGGTTCCACTATCAGAAACGAAAGCGAGGGCCAAAAAGTTCCATTTCCTTCAACGGACGAGGCGGTGGAAAGAGAGCCTCCGTGCGCAGACCGGGACACCGAAATCGCCATTGGTGAGAGTTCCTTGGAGGGCATGCCACGGCTGCGTGGGAGGGCCAAATGTGCTTGACTTAATCACAATTTGTAGTATAGGTTGAGCCCGCGGTACGTATCCCTAGGGTGATGGCTGGCCTCGAGTGATCCAATCCCCAAAACGAAGTGGGCTCGCTTTCTCATACCGGTCTTCAGCACTTGACTTTCCATGAGCTTGAGATTTCGCACGTTTGTCTGGGTGGCGCTCCTCCTCGGTGTCCTTATTCTAGTGGTTTGGGGGGCGAAAAACAATCCTGAATGGCATGCCTTCAGCTGGCGCCTGTTCCTGAGTTACCTCGTCCATGTTCATCTCGGGTACTTGCTCGCGGGGTTGGTGCTCTCGCTCAGTGGTTATTTCATTCGAGCCCTCCGGTGGAGGGAATTTCTTTTCCCGGTGAAGGTGGTTTCACTGAGGAATCTGTTCTCCGCTGTTTTGATTGGTTTTGCTGCCGTGACCCTGCTGGGCCGGGCCGGCGAGTTTTCCCGCCCCTTCATCCTGTCGCGAAAGGAAAACTTGCCACTTTCAATTTCCCTGACGACCGTCATCGTGGAGCGGCTTTTTGATTTCGGTACGATTCTAATCTTGTTTCTGGGGAACCTGGCATTTTTCCATTTAGGCGCTTCCGTTTCTTCGCAAAATGTCGCCGTGTTCCACTTCTTCTCGCGGGCCTCGGCCCTGGTTCTGGCGGTGTTGGTCGGCATCACCGTCTTCCTTTTTTTGTTTCAGATGAATGCCGTACGATGGATTGACTTCCTGATGGAGCGGTTGCACATCGTTCCGCAAAGAATCCTGGTGAAAACGGAGCAGGCGCTGAAATCCTTCGTTGAAGGTCTGGCGTTTATCGCTCACCCGCGCCCGCTGTTTTTTTCTCTTTTCTACTCCCTGTTGCTGTGGTTGGGGGCAACGGCCGGCATTTATTTCATTGTCAGGGGGTTTGGAATCGGGTTTTCGTTTTCCATGGGCATTGTTCTGCTGACTTTTTCGGCGATCGGGGCCATCGTGCAACTTCCGGGCGTGGGAGGAGGCTACCAGGCGCTGATTCTGTTTACGCTGGTGAGTTTTCTCGGCGTGGATCCCAATGTCGCTTCGGGGATCACCCTGGTCGCCTGGGTGATTGCCTTTTTGCCGGTCGCCCTGATCGGTCTCCTAGAATTGATCCGGGGAGGCTGGTCATTGACCTCTCTGGCTCGAGAAGCGGAGAAGGAAGCCGCTTCAGCGCTTGCAGGGCCGGAACCGGCGTTTAAGAAGTAGAGCGAAGAGCGGGAAGCGATCAGCGGTCAGCGAACAGCCATCAGCTTTTAGCTATCAGCGGTCAGCTATTGTCAGGCCCCTATTTGTAATGGATGAAACGTTCGATACCGTCATCCTTGCACCACCTCAATTCACAGATCAAGAAGGTTTATATTTTCTTTACTTTAATTGCAAAAGGCTAACGTCTGATAGCTAATAGGTGATGGCTGAGCGCTAATCGCTGACAGCTTCTTTACCCAAGTTCAAGGAGGTCTACCCGTGAAATGCCCTTATTGTTCTCATATTGAAGACAAAGTTGTGGACTCGCGCGAAAGCAAAGAGGGTGAGGCGATCCGCCGGCGTCGCGAATGTCTGCGGTGCGGGAAACGCTTCACGACGTACGAGCGGATCGATGAAATCCCATACATGGTGGTCAAAAAGGATGGCCGGCGCGAGAAATTCGATCGCGGCAAGATTTTAGCCGGGCTGTTACACGCCTGTGAGAAACGACCGGTCTCCATGGCCAAAATGGAGGAGATCGTCAATCAGGTGGAAAGTTATGTCATGGAGTCGCCCACGCGGGAACGATTGACCAAAGAGATCGGCGAGATCCTGATGAAGAACCTGAAGAAACTCGATAAAGTGGCTTATGTCCGGTTTGCCAGCGTTTATCTGGATTTCAAAGATGTGACCGAGTTCATGGGGGAAGTGAAAGAACTCCTCGGGGCTCGAGTGAAAAAAGAATCCCAGAAAGACAAAGAATAAGAGGGACAGGAAGACAACAGGTCAAGGCTGAAGCTCCAGCGGTCGGGGAGGGTCTGTATTTGTTCCCGACACCCGAAACCTGACACCCGGCACCTCTGCATCCTCTTCTTGCCACCGAGGGCTGCAAACAAGGGTTGTTCTCCCTTCGCATTGACAATTTGCCGAACTCGCCCCTATAATCGGCGTTTTCGATTTGCGGTGAAGGAGCGCCTACATGTACGCAGTCATCAGTTCCGGTGGAAAGCAATACCGGGTTCAGCCCGGAGAGACCATTGAGGTTGAAAGGCTGGAGGCCGAAGTAGGTCAAAATGTGAAGTTTGATGAGGTTCTGGCCGTCAAGACTGACACCGATTTCAAGGTGGGAACGCCGTGGGTGGCCGGCGCCAGTGTGAGCGGGACCGTGGTGAATCACGGGCGGGGAGACAAAATTATCGTCTTCAGGTTTAAACGCAAGAAGCAGTACAAAAAGACGACCGGACACCGACAGGATTTTACCGCCGTCAAGATTGCGGACATTGTTGGATAGAAGCAGCTCGGCCGGGCGTTTCGGGATGCCTTTTGGAAATGAACGAACCACCGATGACGGAGTTATCCCGGGGGTCATCGTGCCGATCGAGAACGACATTTGAATTTGCAGGTGGGAGCTTATGGCACACAAAAAAGGTGTAGGTAGTTCACGGAATGGCCGCGATTCCAACGCGCAGCGGCTGGGTGTGAAGCGCTTTGCAGGACAATTTGTCACCGGGGGATCGATCCTGGTGCGCCAGCGCGGCGCAAAGTTCAAGCCGGGCCCCAACGTGGGCCGGGGAAAAGATGACACCCTGTTTGCCAAGGTGAGCGGGATCGTGCAGTTCCACGACAAGGGCAACCTGGGGCGCTTCATCAGTATTTCGCCGCAGGCTCAGGCATAGGATTCTATTCAGGAACTCTGTGTGGTCTCGTCACGGACGGCGGATGGCTCAAAGCGGGTCGCCAACGTATCATCGTCTGGCTTCTGGCTCGGTTCCATCCGCTTTTTCTTTTGGGTCGCATGATCTTTCTCGATGAAGCCAGGATCTTTGTAAAGGCCGGAGGCGGCGGGAACGGCTGTCTCGCCTTTCGCCGCGAAAAGTTTGTCCCGCGGGGCGGGCCCAGCGGGGGCGACGGGGGGCGGGGTGGGAACGTTTTCATGGAGAGTTCACAACGCCACAACACCCTCCTTCATTACCGTTACAACAGGGAGTTCAAAGCGCAGCGTGGCCGGCACGGGGAGGGTTCGAACCGGCATGGGGCTGATGGGGAGGACGTGGTTCTAAAGGTTCCTCTGGGAACGCTCCTTTTGGATGAATCCACCGGGGAGACTCTGCATGATTTCACCCGCACGGACGAAAGAATTCTGATCGCTACGGGGGGGCGCGGGGGATATGGCAATGCCCATTTTGCCACCTCGACCAACCGGGCCCCGCGACGCCATGACGCGGGCCAGCCGGGAGAGGAGCGACATCTCCGGCTTCAGCTGAAGCTCCTGGCGGATGTGGGACTGGTGGGTTTTCCCAACGTCGGCAAATCGACCCTCATTTCGCGCATTTCGGCGGCGCGTCCCAAAATTGCCGATTACCCCTTCACCACGCTCGTGCCGAACCTCGGGGTCGTGGCCGTCGACGAGGAGCGCAGCTTCGTTGTAGCGGACATCCCCGGTCTCATCGAGGGCGCCCATCTGGGACAGGGACTCGGCGTTCAGTTCTTAAAGCACATCGAGCGCACGCGCCTGATCCTGCACCTGGTGGATGTCTCGGAAAGCAGCGGGAGAGACCCCGTCCACGACCTCCAAACCATTAACTGCGAACTGGCCTCCTTCAACCCTGTCCTTCTTCAGAAAATCCAATTTATCGTGGCCGCCAAAATCGATATCATGGAGGATGGGAAGCGGCTGGAAGCGGTCGAACGGTACTGTCGGGATGAAGGCTTGACCTTGCTGAAGATATCCTCGGTCAGCGGCGCCGGCATTCCGGAGTTGGTCTACACCGTGGACGGAGAACTCCGAAGGCTTGCAAATCAGGCCGATCCGGTCAAGGTCATGTAAGTCAGGGTGATCGTTCGAAACGAATTGCAGGCCTTCGGGAGGCCGGCGGCTGCGCTTTTTGGAAACAGACGGGGGTTCTCTTGCGGGTCGCTATTTTTGGAGGCACTTTTGATCCCATCCATCGCGGACACCTGCGTATTGCACGGCAGGTGACGCGCCTGCTCCAACTGGAGCGCGTTCTCTTCGTCACGGCTGCGCGCCCTCCCCACAAAGCGGCCGCCCAACTGACCCACGCGTGCGATCGCCACGCCATGGTCGCCCTGGCCCTGCGTAGCGAACGGCGGTTTGTGGCTTCGAATCTTGAGTTGCTGTCACCCCTTGAGAAAAACTACTCCATCGACACCCTGGCCCAGGTCCGGACCCAACTCCACCCGTCCGACGAACTCTTTTTTATTATGGGGGCGGATCAATTCGCCGAATTCCGGACCTGGAGGGACTCCGACCGTCTGCTCGAGTCCGTGGCCCTCGTGGTCGTGTCCCGGCCCGGCCTTGCCATCGAGGAGCTGATCGAGAAATGTGATCAGAAGATTCAGCGCGCCATCAAACGTCTCCCGGGAAACGCCCGGAAGCGGGCAGGGCGCTCGCGGCGGCTCTCCGCCACCCCTCCCGTAATCTTCCTTGTTTCGGACCTGAAAATCGACATTTCGTCCACTTCCATCCGTGATAGAATATCCGCGGGTAGATGGGTTCGTGGAGTACTCGATCCCGCAGTCGCCGATTACATTCGGAAAAACCGCTTGTACACAAAAAGAACCTGAAGACTCAATCGAGCGTCCCCACTGGGGAAATGAAAAAATCCCTTACTCAAGCAGTACGAGCCGCCGAGGATAAGAAGGCGGAAGATATCGTCATTCTCAACCTTTCCTCTATCTGCTCTTTCACTGACTACTTCCTGATTTGTACCGGTCATTCGTCGCGCCAGGTCCAGGCCATCGTGGACGGGATTGAAGAGAAATTGCGGAAGCAATCCTTCCGGCCCACGCACATTGAAGGATACTCACAGGGAGAGTGGGTGCTGATGGATTACACCGATTTTGTGGTGCATGTGTTTTCGCCGAAGGCGCGCGAATTCTATGATCTGGAGCGATTGTGGCGCGGGGCCCGGCGTCTCGAAGTCTCCGCCGCCCGTCGCGGCACCTCGCGGAAGCAGGGTTGAGTGAAGATCCGGGCATTCTGGGTGGGAAAGATCAAGCAGGCACAGTGTCGCGAGCTGTTTGAACTATACTGGTCGCGCCTGGGCCAGATGGCTCCGTGCGAGGTCGTGGAGGTGCGGGATAACGCCGCCCTGCTCAAAGGGGCCGAAAAGGAGACCGTCAATTCCTTTTCGATCGTGTTTGACGAAGGGGGACGGCAGTTCAAATCCAGCGAATTTGCCGAGGTCATCAAGCGTCTTCAGGATCGATCGGTCCAGGAACTTCGGATTTTCATGGGGGACCACGACGGCCTCCCGGAGGACCTGAAGGCCGGCGCCAATCTGCTGGTTTCACTTTCGGCGATGACCTTTCCGCACGATCTGGCGCGAGTCATGGTCGCCGAGCAGTTGTACCGGGCCATGACCCTCATCAAAGGACACCCGTATGCGCGGTGAGACAGCGGGGAGGCGAGGGGTCAGGTGCCAGGTGTCGGGTGTCAGCGAGAGCCGAGGGATTTCTTTTGGCCTCCGGCTTCTGACCTCTGGCCTCGGTTGATTGTCGTCTTCCACTTTCGGAGAACCCGTGAGATTTGACCAATCTGAAGATTGTTGAGGCATTCCACCATGGCGGCTTGGTTCAAAAAAGAAAAAACACCGATCGCCTCTGTCGAAGAGAAGCGGGTCAAGACGGAAGGCTTATGGACAAAATGTGAATCCTGCAAGCAGATTATCTGGAAGAAGGATCTCGCTGCGAACTTCAATGTCTGCCCGAAGTGCAATTTTCATTTCAAGTTGGATGCTCGCGAGCGCTTGAAGATGCTGTTCGACGACGGGGTGTTTTTCGAGCTGGACAGCGACCTGGCAAGCAACGATCCGCTTCATTTCAAAGACATCAAGGCGTATCGCGACCGCTTGCGGGATGCCACCAAGGCGACCGGCCTCAAGGATGCCATCATTACCGGGGACGGCGCCCTGGGAGGGCGCCCCGCCCTCATTCAGGCCATGGAGTATCGATTCATCGGAGGCAGCATGGGAGCGGTGGTGGGAGAAAAAATTGTCCGGGCCATCGAGGCCTGTCTTCAGCGCCGATGTCCGCTCATCATCATCTCCGTCTCAGGAGGCGCCCGCATGATGGAGGGTGCCATCAGCCTGATGCAACTGGCCAAGATCAGCGCCGGACTGGCCCGGCTGGACGAGGCCAAGGTTCCCTTTATCTCGGTCCTGACCGATCCCACCACGGGGGGGGTCACCGCCAGCTTCGCGATGTTGGGAGACTTGAACGTCGCGGAACCCGGCGCCCTCATCGGCTTTGCGGGTCCGCGCGTCATCGACCAGACCATCCGGCAAAAGCTGCCCGAAGGTTTCCAGCGGAGCGAGTTTCTGCTCGAACACGGCATGCTTGACGGCATCGTCTCGCGCAAGGATATGCGCCAATTCCTGATTCAGTCGCTGGAGTTCATGGTGGCGGCGTAGAACGAGCTTGAGGGAATAATCGAATCTGGCGCGGCGACGAGTCCGTGTGCAGAGTCTTCAAGGTGTTGATTCAGAGCGGCCAAGGCCTCCCGGATCCTGCTCGCCCCGCCTCCATCCAGACCTTAATTTTCGCGACGGCCCTCGCGGCCGTTTTCTGTTGTGATGCCTCTTATCCGTGCAGAGAAGCAGTTGCTGGCCCTGGGGGACGAAGTCCTGACCATGAAGTTTGGACTCCGCAATATGCGGACACTGCTTCATGCCCTGGGCTCTCCGCACCACGCCTATCCCTCAATCCACGTGGCTGGGACGAATGGCAAGGGTAGCGTGTGCGCCATGCTGGACAGCATTTTGCGCGCCAGCGGCCGTAGGGTGGGGCTATTCACCTCGCCCCATCTCATCTCGATTCGCGAGCGCATGAAGATCAATGGGAGGGACATCTCCCCCGCGGAATTCACGAAATCTTACGAGCGCGTGGCCCGCACCATTCGCTCACTGCAGGGAACGCGCCATCTGCCGTCCCACCCAACTTATTTTGAGACCATTACCGCGATGGCCTTTGATTACTTTGCGCGCGCCAAGGTCGACGTCGCCGTTGTGGAAGTGGGCATGGGAGGGCGGCTGGATTCAACGAACCTCATCACTCCCGTTGTCTCCCTGATTACCAATATTGATTTCGACCACGAGCGCTTCCTGGGAAACACCATTCGAGGGATTGCTCGAGAAAAAGCGGGGATCATAAAAAAAGGAGTACCCGTTTTGACCTCCGCTCGCCGTGCGGACGCGCTGCAGGTGATCCGGCGAGTAGCGCGTTCCCGAAAGGCGCCCTTCCACCAAGCCCGCCACAGAACCAGGCTTTCCAGGATTCACCTGGAATTAGGCCGCTCCCGTTTTTTTTTGACCACCCCGGATGGCCCATATGAAAAAGTGGAACTTCCCTTGACGGGACGGCATCAAATTGATAATGCCGTCCTCGCCATACGGGGTCTGGAGGAATGTCGCGGACGCGGATTGAGTGTTTCGCGCGCAGACATCCTCACGGGTCTGGGAACGGTCCGATGGCCCGGACGATTCGAAAGAATCAGCACGCGTCCCGAGATCGTTGTTGACGGGGCGCACAATCCGGCGGGCGCGCGGGCTCTTCGGCGTGTCGTCAAAGATCTTTTGCGCGGCCGTAAAATTATTCTGATTTACGGCGCGATGCGGGACAAGGCCATCCGAAAGGTATTTCGACAATTGGAGCCGCTCGCCACTCAAGTCATTTTCACTCACCCGGCGATTCACCGGGCGGCGACGCCGCAGGAGATATTCTGCCAGGCCGGCGAGCCGGGTTGCCCCTCGTATCTTGCCCGAAATCTGCCGGTTGCCCTCAAACTGGCACGGCACCTGGCAAGACGAACCTCGACGATTCTCATCACGGGCTCTCTCTACCTTGTCGGTGAGGCAAAACGAATACTGGGGAGAGGGGACACCGAAGGATGACATGTCCCTTAAATCCTCACCACAGAGGGCGAGCCATCACGCGCCGTTGTGATATACTTTCTTGCCGCGTCTTATGCGATTAAAAATCCGCCTTCCTTCCAAGCCTTCCCACTTCATCTGGACCCGCACTAAAATCCTTTTAGCCACACTCCTCCTGCTGGTCCTCGCGGCGGCCGTGCCGCTGGTGTACTTCTACGTGAAATACTCCAACATGATCGACCAGCGGTTCAGCGGTGAGATTTTTGCAAAGACATCCCAGATTTTTGCCTCCCCGACCGTGATCGGGGTGGGTTGGCCGGGCCGTCCTTCCGAGATCACCTCCGAGCTGCGCCGGTCCGGGTATGTGGAGCAGGGGAAGGGGAGTTCGCGTCGGGGCGAGTTTCGGTATGTTCGCACGGGGTTGGACATTATTCCCGGACCTGAATCGGCCCTGGATCCCAAGCGGGACCACGTCCGGATTGAATTCCAGGAAGGGAGAATTTCACACCTCACGCGGGTCGACGATGGTGCCGAGGTTTCGACTGCTCAGCTCGAACCTGAACTGATCACAAACCTCTTCGACCAGCGACGGGAAAAGCGGCGCCTGCTCAAGTATGAAGATCTTCCTCCCAACCTGATTGCCGCCGTCATTTCGGCCGAGGACAAACGGTTTTTCAGTCACAGCGGTTTTGATGTCCTGCGGACCTTGAGCTCCGCCTTTCGTGATGTTTCGAGAATGGAAATGGCCCAGGGGGGTTCCACCATTACCCAGCAGGTGGCCAAGGGATTCTTTCTTACTCCCGTGAAGTCCTGGCGACGCAAGCTGGCAGAACTCTATATTGCTATTCTGCTGGAGCGGAAGCTGTCGAAGCAGGAGATCTTTGAACTTTATGCCAACAACACCTATGAGGGTCAGCGGGGGAGTTTCTCCATTAATGGCTTCGGTGAAGCCGCAGCCGCCTATTTCAACAAGGATATCAAGAACCTCACGCTCCCCGAAGCCGCTCTGCTCGCAGGCATTATTCCGTCACCCAACCGGTATTCACCCTGGCGTCATCCGGACAAGGCGCACGTCCGCCGCGACTGGGTGCTGGGCCAGATGAAGGAGAACGGGTTTATCAACGAGAGCCAGAGGGAAGCGGCGACGAAAACGTCCATCGCCGTCATGCCTCCCAATTATGATTACGGGGACGCCCCTTACTTTGTGGACCTCGTCAAGGACCAACTCCTGGAGAAATACAGCGAGAGCGACTTGGTCACCCAGCAGTTTCAAATCTATACCTCGCTGGATCTGGTGCTTCAAAGGGCCGCTTTTGAGGCGGTGCGGGACGGGATGAAACAGGTCGATGACCTGGTGGCACAGCGAACGCGCCGTCGTTTAAAAAAGGGCGAAACGGCACCTCCCTTGGAGTTTTCCAAGCTTCCCCAGGCCGCCTTGATTGCATTAGATCCTCACTCTGGGGAAATCAAGGCCCTCGTGGGAGGGACCGATTACGGTCTCAGCCAGCTGAATCACGTGCTGGCCAAACGCCAGCCCGGATCTTCGTTCAAGCCGTTCGTCTATGCCACGGCCTTAAACTCCGGTGTCGACGGGTCCCAGCCGCTCATTACGCCGGTGACGACCGTGGTGGATGAACCCACGGTGTTCACGTTCGACGATAAAACGTACGAGCCGGACAATTTTGGTCAGGAGTTCTACGGGACCGTCTCCGTGCGGTTCGCACTGGCTCATTCCCTGAACGTCGCGACGATCAAGATTGCGGAGATGGTGGGGTTTCCCAAGGTGGCCGCGTTCGCAATCGAGACGGGACTCAATAACAAGATCAAAGCAACCCCCTCCATGGCGATTGGCGCCTATGAAGTCACACCCCTGGAATTGGCAGGTGCTTACACGGTGTTCGCGAACCGAGGGGTGCGGGTGGATCCCATTATGATCGGAAGGATTCGCAACCAGAGCGGCCAGGACTTGGAACGTGCCCAAATGAAAACCCGTCCCGTCCTCGATCCGAGGACCACTTATCTTCTCACGTACTTGTTGGAGGGAGTGGTCAACAACGGAACGGCCGCGGGAGTCCGCGGCAGGGGTTTCTCCCTGCCGGCGGCGGGCAAGACCGGGAGTTCCCACGACGCCTGGTTTGCGGGATACACTTCCGGATTGCTGTGTATTGTGTGGGTCGGTTACGACGATAATCATGATATCAAGATTGAAGGCGCCAAGGCAGCATTGCCTATCTGGACGGAATTCATGAAGAAAGCCGCCGCCCTGCGTCCAAGGTCCGTAGGAGGACAGCCGTTCACCCCGCCCGAGGGGATCGAGTTTGTGAAAATTGATCCGGAAAGTGGGGAACTGGCCAACGACAAGTGCCCCACGACCCATGATGAAGCCTTCATTGCGGGAACCGCCCCGTTGCAGCATTGCCACCTCCACGGAGGAGGATTCCTGCAGAGACTGTTCGGGATTTTCGGCCACAAGGAAGTTCAACCCCCACCCAAACCGTAGCCCCGCCGTTATCCCTGGTTCTGAAGTCGATACCTCGTCTCTCAAAACAAATCTGGAGCCGTGGTTTGAAATCCTTCAAGGGGACTGGCTGGAGTCGGAAAAGACTTCCTGATTGCCTCCATTTTTCCTGGGGATGGGATTTCCCCCTTGTGTTCAAGGCTCGGGAGCCATCATGAAAGCTTTTCTCATCGCTGCCCTTCCGTTCCGTCGCAAGGCAATCGGAGATTTCAAATTTGAGATTTCAGAGGTTGCGAACCGGTCAGTCGAGATTTGTGTGCGCTGCGATTGACCTGTGCCTTGACCCCCGGGCTGTTGATTTTCGAACCGAGGTTTGTGCCCCCACCTCCGCAGAGACGTCTCACCGGGAATCCTTTATGAACGGATTTCACATTCATGGCGAAAATCAAAACCTCAATTTCCGTGGGGCGATTGCAAATCCTCCGAGGGCAATGACCTCCGGAAAAACCTCGACGACGTAACGGGGTTCGGGAAAGGCGAAATAAGAGAGGAAAACGGTGCGAAGGAAAATAAGGGAGAGCAGCAAGAATGCGCCGACGACCTCCGGGTCGTCGGGGGAGCGGTGGTGGCGGAAGATTCTCCAAACGCCCGCCAGTGCAAACGCAAGGTAGACCAGGTTGACGAGGAAGAGAAGGAGTGAAAAGAGAAAATCCCGTGGATCATTCTCCCAGGCCTCCCTGATGGGAAGCAGTCTCCCTTCCAGCGGGAGGATTTCGACCCGCGGTGTAAACCAGAGTGCCAGGGTGCGGAGGGCAGGAGTGATCACGAAAACGCGGAAGGGATGCCGATGAAGGCGCTCGCGAGCCATGCCCTCGAACTCAGAGTCGGCGGCGGAGTCGAGAGAGTGCGATTCGTTGTGGCCGCGGAGGAGGAGCAGGATTCTCTCGCGCTCTGCTGGAGTATCGCTGGCGCTGCCGGGCAAGGCCCCCAGGGGGATGTCCGAATCCTGGACCGTCCAAATGAAGTTATAGACATCCCCGAATCTCCACAGCCATGTCCGGCACCAGTTGTAATATCCACGTGGGACGAATTCGTCGGGATCCTGGGCGTACGCAGGGGCGAGAGGTTGAAACGTCTTGAAGGTGACCAGGTTTCGAACGGTCCAGGGAAAAAGCGCCAGGGCCAATCCAAGGATGACAAGGAAGCCATCCGCAACAATCGCACGCCAGCGGTGATGGGAGACTCTTCGAAGGACGAGGACCAGGCCGATGGCAACCAGCCAGAGCCCGCTCTCGACCCGGAACAGGGTGGCCAATCCGGCCGACAGGCCGCAGAAGAGCCAGTTTCTTTTTGGCATCGAAGGTTGGAGCCCCCGGACTGCAAACAGGGTCGCGGCAGTCAGGAGAAGAGTTGTGGGCACCTCAGCGAGAATCGATGCCGCGTAATTCGCCACGAAGGGACATAGCGCGGCCAACAAGAGCGCCCGCTGTGCGAGGCGTCTCCGCCCGGCCAACTCGCCGGTGGAGAGGCTAAAAACAATTATAGCGATCAGGACACAGGTGAGCGTATCGAGTAATGCTTGCACGATACGAACCGCCGTTTCATTTCCGTGGCCGGTGAGGGCAAACAGGGCAGCAAGAAAGAGGGGATAACCCGGCGCGCGGGTCAGGGTCGGCGCCGGCGGCTGCTGGTCCTGCGGCTCCAGATGAGAATAAACGCCATATTGGAGCAGGTTTCGGGCATACGCTTCGTAGATGGGCGAATCGCCTCCCACGTGGGGAAAGGCGAGCGCCAGAAGGATTCGAAGGGTCAGGGCGAGTAGAACCAACGCGTAGGTTTGCTTTCGATGCCCCGAAAAGGCCTCTTTCATGTTTCTGGACCCGGTTTGGGATATAATCTTGTGGTAGTAACTGGTGGTGGCCGTGCGTGCCCTGGGCCGGTTTGGGTGCCGGACCTATCCTATGGCAGATCTGAACTCACATCGACCGGTTTTCTTTGATCCCCACCAACGCCGCTGGTGGAAATGGCGACAGGGTTTCTTCTCCCTGGCCGCCCTGCTGGCGGTTGTCATGGTGATTTTTGTTGCGAATGTTTTGAGTCAGCCTCGCCTGACTTCGTTAGGGCTTCCGGATCTGACGCGGGCTTACCGTCCGGTCCCAGGGGAACTCTCAAAGCCGGGAATGTCGCCCAAGGAACGTCGCAAGCGCCGGCTCAACCGGATGATAACCCGACTGGAAAACCTGAACAAGGGTCAAGGGGCCAAACAGTCCCAGGTCGACACCTCGATCAAAGAGTTCTCCGCTCTCATGATCGCATTCTTTGTCAACTGGGATGCAACCAGCTTGACCTCGTTTCTCGCCCACTACGATAAGATCGACGTTCTTGTCCCCGAATGGCTCCAACTCGGAGACGCCAACGGAACCCTCATCAAGAAGGATGATGAGGAGAAAGCCAGGATCGTCCGTGACTTCATCAAGCATGGCCAGGTTGATGTCAAGATCATGCCGCTGCTGAACAATTTCAATGGGCAGGTCTGGGAAAGCGAATTGCTGGCCCGATTCCTGGCGAACCCACACGCCCGCAAGCGGCTGATTGACGACCTCGTTCCCTTCCTGAAGGAGAACGGTTTCATCGGAGTGAACGTCGATTTCGAGAATGTCCCGCGCAAGTCCCAGCGAGATCTGCACGCCTTCATGCAGGAACTTTATCACGCACTGCACACCGAAAACCTCCTGGTTTCGCAGGACCTGCCCGCTTCCGACGGTGAATTCGACTATGGATTCTATGCCGCCGTGAACGACTTCATCGTCCTGATGAATTACGACCAACACTGGGAAAACTCGGACCCCGGCCCGGTGGCCTCGCAGGATTGGTTTCTCAGCAATGTTCAGGACCGCCTTGAGAAGATCCCGCACGACAAGCTGGTCATTGCCTTGGCGAATTATGGATATGATTGGGGTGTTCTGGGGAAGAAGCGTTACTCCGGGAAGTCCATCACCTTCCAGGATGCCATGCGCACAGCCAAGGAGTCCGACGCCAGTCCCGAGCTGGATCCAGACTCCCTGAATCCAAACTTCGAGTACTACGACGAGAGTAATCGAGTCCACCAGGTGTGGTTCCTCGACGGGGTGACCATCTTCAACCAGATTGCGCAGACAAAAGCGCTGTCCCCGCACGGTTATGCGCTCTGGCGTCTCGGTTCGGAGGATCCCTCGGTGTGGCACGTCCTTGCAGAATTCCAAACAGACTCCAAGGTGGCGGATCAGTTACGACCCCTGAAGTACGGGTACGATGTGGACTACAACGGGGACGGCGAGTTGCTGACAATCCAGAACGTTCCCCAGACGGGAGAGCGCGATCTGACTCTCGATCCCCAAATCAATCTGGTGACGGATGAGTCCTTCCCGAAGCTCCCGTTGGGCTATCTCATTGACCGGCGGGGCCGGCAAAAAAACAAGATGGCGCTCACCTTCGATGACGGACCTGACCCACACTATACGCCTGAGATCCTCGATGTCCTGAAAGAGTACAAGGCCCCCGCCACTTTCTTTTTGGTGGGTCTGGAGGCGGAGAGCAACATTGGAATCGTCCGAAGGATGGTGGAGGAGGGCCACGAGATCGGGAACCACACCTTCACGCATCCCAATATTGGGGATGTTTCCGCGCGGCAGCTGGGGATTGAATTGAACCTGACGCAGAGGCTGTTCGAAAGCAAGCTGGGAAGGGAATCGCTGTTCTTCCGGCCGCCGTACGGCGTCGATTCGGAACCGGAGGTCCCGGCCGAGGTTCAGCCCCTCGAAGTCGTGCAGAATATGGGGTATCTGCTGGTCGGGGAGCGGCCGGACTCCAATGACTGGTATGTCAGAGACCCGGATCAGATTGTCAAGACGGTACTCGAACAGGCGTCCCGCGGAAACGTGCTGCTCCTTCACGATGCCGGCGGAAATCGTGATGCCACAGTGGTGGCGCTTCCCCGTATCATCACCGAGCTCCGCCGGAACGGGTACGAGTTGGTGTCACTGTCTGCCCTGCTGGGCCGGACCCGCGATGCCGTCATGCCTCCCGTGCCCGGCAATGAGCAATGGCGGGCTCGTCTCGATGATGTCGCCTTCACCTTTTTCAGCGTGCTGGATCACGCCTTTCACTGGCTGTTCCTGATTGGAATTGTCTTTGGCATCGGCCGGTTCATTTTCATCGGGACCCTTGCCATCATCCAGGAGATCCTGCGCCACCGTGAAAAATTCAACGAGAATTTCACGCCCTTCGTGAGCGTCATCGTGCCGGCGCATAACGAGGAAAAGGTGATCGTGCGGACCATCGCCACCCTGCTCCGCTCAAACTATCCCCGCTTCGACGTCATCGTCGTCGATGATGGCTCCACGGATACCACGGCCGCCAGCGTGACGGAAGTTTTCGGCAAGGACCCGCGGGTACGGCTCTTTGTCCAGGAAAACACGGGAAAGGCGGGCGCCCTGAACTTCGGGTTGGAGCAATCGGTCTCTGAGATCATCATCGCCCTGGACGCGGACACGCTGTTCGACCGGGATACGATGCGCAAGCTGGTGCGTCATTTCGAGGAGAAGGAAGTGGGAGCGGTGGCCGGCAATACCAAGGTGGGCAACCGTGTCAACATGCTCACCCGGTGGCAGGCCCTGGAATACATCACTTCGCAGAACCTGGACCGCCGGGCCTTTGATGCCCTGAACTGCATTACGGTGGTTCCGGGCGCCGTGGGGGCGTGGCGACGCGATCTGATTCAGAAAGTGGGTGGCTTCGCCAATGACACCCTGGCGGAAGACACGGATTTGACCATCTCCATCCGGCGCCTCGGCTACGACATTGTCTTCGAAGACGAAGCGATGGCATACACGGAAGCGCCGGACACCATTCGGAACTTCATCAAACAGCGCTTCCGCTGGACGTTTGGGACGATGCAATCGGTGTGGAAGCATCGAGACACCCTGCTGCGCCGGCGCTACGGCTCGCTCGGCTGGATCGCGCTGCCGAACATCGTGACCTTTCAGATCCTATTCCCGCTGATCTCGCCGCTGATGGATTTTCTTATGATCGTGGCGGTCGCGCTCGCCGGACTCCAGCATCATTATCATGGGACGTCCTATTCCGCCACCAATCTGCTGCGCATCGCTTTGTTCTATGCCATCTTTCTCGCCGTCGACTACTTCACCTGTGTGCTTGCTTTTGTCCTGGAGTGGAAGGAAGATTGGAAACTTCTGTTCTGGCTCTTCTGGCAGCGGCTGCTCTACCGGCAGGTGATGTACTACATCGCGGCGAAATCGGTGGTGGCCGCGATACGGGGCCGCTCCGTCGCCTGGGCCAAGGTGGAACGCAAAGCCACCGTGCCGATGGGGTGAGGCCCACCCCCGGGCGATTCATCGCGGAGAACCTGCTTTCATCCTGATGCGGCGGTAACCCAACTCCGTAGGAGTGACATATTTATAGCCTTACCGAACCCCTTCTCTCCCTATTGGGTTGAACCCCGTCAGGGGTGACATCTGAATTGCAATTCTTACCCACGACGTGAGATACATTTTCAAGCCAGTAGAGAGATGACGCGGGAGGTTAACAGCCTAGAATGGCACCCCTGACAGGGTTAGACCATGGAATGGTCTTAACTATCATGATATTAAAACACTTACTGAGCTTGACAATCAATGGTTTCAGTTATAACATGGCCGTGGTAATTAACATGGCCATGTTATATATCATGGCCATGGTGGCCATATGCCAATCAATCTTCAGGACCGACCTGCGTCAAGAGAGGGTGATTTCGTCCGCCTGCTTGCCAATCTGTTTCGTCGAGCGGGTTGGCGCATTGTGCGCGAACTCAAACCAGGCCCGGAAGATTGGCGCCCGGATCTTGTCGTTGATTCAGGAGACAAAAAATATATCATCGAAGTCAAAAGGGCCCCAGAAAGCCGGCGCGACCGGCTAATTCCCCTTTTATCTCAAGCCATCCTGCAGGCGCAGTCGGCTGCGCGGCAGTTTCCTGAGTCCGTCGCCCCGGTCGCGGTAGTCGTTTCCAAGCATATCCCCGATTCAGCGGCGGACCAGGTCAAACAGTTCGCCATGCGCCACGTTCCCTCAGTGGGAATCGGAATGATTGACTCCGAAGGCTTCCGAGTCTTTTTCGGGTATGGACTGGAAGCGTTCAACAGCGAGAGATCTGGCTCTTCCGCGCAGGTTTTGTCAGAGGAGCGTTGGCGGCCCTCACATATCTTCTCCGATCTCAACCAATGGATGCTGAAAATTCTGCTCTCTGCGAATATCCCGGAATCCCTTCTGTCCGCACCCCGAGCGCGGTGCCAGAATGCTACGCAACTCGCGCAGGCAGCGGATGTTTCGGTGATGAGCGCCTCCCGATTTCTCAGACAATTATCGATTGAGGGATTTCTGGACGTACGCAAAGGCTGGTTGCGCCTCGTGCGGACTGATGAATTGATGAAGCGTTGGCTGAATGCAAACCCAAGGAGCGTCCGGGAGGTCCCTGCTCACTGGATCATCAGAGGCCGCGAGGAACAGATCTCCCTTGCGGTTCGCTCCTACGTTGCACATATGGACGCGACTGCAGCACGGCCTCGAAAATCTCGTGAAGGCCGACTCCCCCGCGTTCCACCTCGAATCTGCTTAGGACTTTATGCGGCTGCTGATGCGCTTGGCTTCGGATTTGTGCGGGGCGTGCCACCGTATCTTTACCTGGAGCGGCTGGAATCCGAAGCTCTGAAACTGCTCGGACTCTCTACTGAGGACGCCGACCGGCATCCTGACGTCTATCTGAGAATCCCTCAGAATGATGAGGCGATCTTTCGTGCTCTAGTCCGACAGCAGGGTGTTCCAGTTTCTGACATTATCCAGGTATGGCTCGACGTGTCCAATCACCCTGCCAGAGGAAAAGAACAGGCAGAGGAGATCTGGCGCCGAGTCCTTGCACCAGCCATCCATAAGGCAGAAGAATGAGGAGTAACAGCGAGAACGATCAATTTGCGCGATTAATCACTTCAATTGAGCCATGGCTGGGAGAGGTAGTGATCATCGGTGGGTGGGCTCACAGACTTTACCGCCTCGATGCCCGCGCACAACTGCTTGACTACATGCCAGTATTCACTGTAGATGCGGACATTGCGCTCCCATCCAACCTGAAAGTTGAAAGAAAGGATATTCGGGAATGTCTCGTCGACCATGGGTTCAAAGAGGATCGAATGGGGGAGGACAAGCCTCCGGTCACCCATTATCATCTCGCGGAGGATGGGACCGGTTTCTACGCTGAATTCTTGACCCCATCGACCGGGGGTGAACATCGGCGCGACGGAACGAGCAATTCGACCATGACGATCGCTGGGGTGGTCTCCCAGAAACTCAGATTCATTGAAATATTACTGAATGCTCCTTGGACAGTGGATCTGGATCAGACGAATGGCTTTCCGTTCGAGGAAGCGATACGAGTGAGAATTGCCAATCCGGCCGCTTTCCTGGCACATAAACTTCTGATCGAAAAGAGGCGAACTAGTACCAGGCATCCGAAGGACATCTTGTACATACATGACACACTTGAAACCTTTGGCGGACGTCTTCAAGAGTTGAACGCGGAATGGAAGAATCATATCGGACCGATACTATCTCCGAAAAACGTCAGGCTGATAGAGCGCTCAGCAGAGAGCCTCTTCCATGAAGTCACCGACCCCGTCCGCGAAGCGGCCCTGATCGCCAGCGGCAGGAGCCTTTCTCCAGAACGGATTCGCGAGATTTGTAATTGGGGATTGAAACAAGTCTTTGGTTGAGTGCGCCTGGGGGATGCCAATCAAACTGCAAGCGTTTCATGCCCTCAATTCTTGAGAGCCATCCCGGTACGCGAAAAGTGAAAACCATTCTCATACATATAGGGGTTGATTACAGTGACAGTCACTGGAAGAGGGGCACAGTCCCTCTGGGCTCAGCAGACACCCCAGCGTATTTGCGTTCTTCAAACATATTACTTTTCGGAGGCTTTGGCGCTACAATGCTTGACAAGCCCTTGGGCTTGACCCCGGCCCGGGCGATCGGAAAAGTCGCTCGGATGACCCTTCGGAAATGTCTGCGATTAATCATCAGATCAACACAATAAGGTAGGACGAGTCGCGCATGAGCAGCAATAACCTCAATTGGATTGCCAATTTCATTTGGGGCGTCGCCGATGACGTGCTCCGCGACATTTACGTTCGCGGAAAATACCGCGACGTGATTTTGCCGATGACGGTCATCCGGCGCCTCGATGCCGTCCTGGAACCGACGAAACAGGCGGTGCTGGATATGAAGAAGCGCCTCGACAAGTCCCGTATCACGAATCAGGACGCTGCGCTTCGGGACGCTGCAAAGCAGGCGTTCTACAATTCCTCACCATTTACCCTTCGCGATCTGAAGGCCCGCGCCAGGCAGCAGCAGCTCAAGGCCGACTTCGAAACTTATCTCGATGGCTTTTCGCCCAACGTCCAGGAGATTCTCGACAAATTCAAACTCCGCAACCAGATCGAAACGCTTGTCGAAGCCGACATCCTTGGAAGCCTGATCGAAAAATTTCTCGACAGCTCCGTCAATTTGGGACCCCAACCGGTCCCTAACCTGGATGGCTCGGAACGACTGCCCGGACTCGACAACCACGCCATGGGGACCATCTTCGAGGAACTAATCCGCCGCTTTAACGAAGAGAACAACGAAGAGGCCGGTGAACACTTCACCCCGCGCGATGTGGTGACATTGATGGCGGATCTGGTCTTCCTGCCCATCGCCGACCAGATCCAGTCAGGCACTTACCTGGTTTATGACGGCGCCTGTGGCACGGGTGGCATGCTCACAGTCGCGGAGCAACGGCTCACCGAGTTGGCAAAAGAACATGGAAAGGAGGTCTCGATCCATCTTTTTGGCCAGGAGGTTAACGCCGAGACCTACGCCATCACAAAAGCCGATCTCCTGTTGAAGGGCGAAGGCGAAGAGGCGGAGAACTTTCGCCATTGTTCCACCCTTTCGCTGGACGGGTTTCCCGCTCGCGAGTTCGACTTCATGCTTTCCAACCCGCCCTACGGCAAGAGCTGGAAGACCGATCTCGAGCGGATGGGCGGCAAAGGCGATATTCGAGATCCGCGTTTTGTTATTGAACATGGAGGCGATCCGGAGTTCAGTCTTATCACCCGCTCGAGCGACGGGCAACTCATGTTCTTGGTGAACAAGCTGTCCAAGATGAAACATGGCACGCCGCTTGGCAGTCGCATCGCGGAAGTGCACAACGGATCGTCGCTCTTCACCGGGGATGCCGGACAGGGCGAGAGCAACATCCGCCGATGGATTCTCGAGAACGACTGGCTCGAAGCGATCATCGCGCTGCCGCTCAACATGTTTTACAACACCGGCATCGCCACCTACGTTTGGGTCCTCACCAACCGCAAGCCTGCGCACCGCCGGGGTGAGGTGCAGCTTATCGATGCAACTCAGTGGTTCAAGCCTTTACGCAAGAACCTCGGCAAGAAGAACTGCGAGTTGTCGGAAGAGGACATCCAGCGCATCTGCGATACGTTCCTCGCGTTCAAGGAGACCGAGCAGTCGAAGATTTTTCCGAACGCCGCCTTCGGCTACTGGAAGGTGACGGTGGAGCGACCGCTCCGGCTCAAGGATGCGGACCCAAACCACGTTTATATTCCGAAAGAAATAAAGGCGCTCATGGAGAGCGCCAGGCGTGATGAGTCTGCTCAGCCGATCGTCCGGCGGATTCACAAGAAAGGGGCCGAGGCCGATCCGCTGTGTGGGCTGTTCGAGGCGACGGTGGACGGCAAGAAGTCCGTAGTCGAATATGAACCGGACTCCGAGCTCCGCGACACTGAACAAGTGCCCTTGCTGGAGAAAGGCGGAATCGAAGCGTTCATCCGCCGCGAAGTGCTGCCGCACGTGCCGGATGCTTGGTACGATCGCGACAGCGTCAAGACGGGCTACGAGATCAGCTTTACGCGCTACTTCTACAAGCCGCAACCGCTGCGAACGCTGGAGGAGATCCGCACCGACATATTGGCGCTGGAGAAGGAGACCGAAGGGTTGCTGGACGAGATCGTCGGGGTCTCACGCGAAGACGCGAAGGCGCGAGGGGAGAAGGGGTGAAGAACATCGAAGGAGTCTCCTCGGAGATCGTGGACGCGGCTTTTCACCTTCACAAGGACTTGGGACCCGGCCTACTCGAATCGGTGTATGAGGCTGTCCTGGCCCGACTGCTGGAGTGGCGGGGGCTGCGGGTCGAGCGTCAGAAGCCTATCGCAATCAGCTATGAGGGATTGCAATTCGATGAGGGGTTTCGGGCTGATCTGCTGGTTGAGGGGAAGGTTGTGGTGGAGCTGAAGTCCGTTGAAACGTTTGCCCCGGCTCAAGGCAAACAATTGTTGACCTACCTGCGGCTGCTGAATCTCCCGCTGGGCTTGCTGATCAATTTCGGCGCGGCCACCTTCAAAGAAGACGTAAAGAGGGTTGTGAACAACCATCGCGATTTCGCGTCTTCGCGCCTTCGCGTGAACCAGGAACTCGCGCGAAGCCGCGAAGGACGCGAAGGGAAAGAATCATGATTGCCGACCTCAAGTCCTATCCTGCGATGAAGGATTCCGGCGTTCCGTGGCTGGGGGAGGTGCCGGAGCACTGGAAAATCGTTCCGGGGCGTGCCTGCTATCGCGAGAAAAAGGTGCCCAACTTAGCATCGAGAGAGGCGACCGTCCTTTCCCTCAGCTATGGACAAATCGTCGTCAAGCCGGCAGAGAAACTTCACGGCCTCGTTCCAGCCTCGTTTGAGACATACCAGATCGTTGATCCGGGCGACATCGTCATTCGCCCGACTGATCTCCAGAATGATTGGAACAGCTTGCGTTTCGGCCTCTCCCAGCAACGGGGCATCATCACATCGGCTTACATGTGCTTCGACACAAAAGACTCTCTTGACCGAAACTATGGCTACGTCCTGCTTCACGCATACGACTTGAAAAAAGTGTTCTATGGGCTCGGCTCTGGTCTACGTCAGAATCTGAATTGGAACGATTTTAAGTACCTCCCTTGCCTTATGCCTTCAAAGGACGAACAATCCACCATCGTCCGGTTCCTCGACCACACAGACCGGCGCATCCGGCGTTACATGCGCGCGAAGCAGAAAATAATCAAACTGCTGGAGGAGCAAAAGCAGGCCATCATCCACCACGCCGTCACCCGCGGCCTCGACCCGAACGTCCGCCTGAGACCGTCTGGCGTGGAATGGCTCCGCGACGTGCCGCAGCATTGGGAGGTTCGTCGCAACGGTCAACTCTTTGCCCAGCGCAACCAAACTGGGTTCGCCGAACTTCCTATCCTGGAGGTCTCGCTCAAAACGGGCGTCCGCGTGCGTGACTTCGAGAATTCGATACGCAAGCAGATTATGTCCGACCGCGCCAAGTATAAGGTCGCACACAAAGGCGACATTGCTTACAACATGATGCGGATGTGGCAAGGCGCGGTTGGAATCGCCCCGGTCGATGGATTGGTGAGCCCGGCCTATGTCATTGCCAGACCGCTTGCCGGCGTTGAGGTCCGCTACTTCAACAATCTATTCCGCACAGCCTCCTATATGAGTGAGGTGGACAACTGCTCGCGTGGCATCGTCAAGGACCGCAATCGATTGTATTGGGAGGATTTCAAGCAGATTTATTCCCCATATCCCCCCGTGGGCGAGCAAACGCAGATTGCTGATGCCATCGAGGAAAGCACGCAAGGCCTGAATTGCGCGATCGATCAGATGGAGCGTGAAATTGCCCTGCTCCGCGAATATCGCACCCGTCTGATCGGCGACGTGGTGACCGGCAAGCTGGATGTGCGTGAAGCGGTTGCGAATCTGCCCGAGGAAGTCGCCGAGCCGGAGGCGCTAGAGGAGGCCGAGGAGTTGGACGACTCCGCCACTGGCGAAGAAATCGAAGTGGACGAGGCGATTGAGACTGAAGAGGCGGCCGAAGTCAGCGAGTGATCTTGGCGGAAAGGACCTTTACCCAAAAGGTAAATAATCCATTTGACATTCAAAGGGTCCCTATGTCATTATCTTTACCCAAGAGGTGAAGATCGGCAGCCCAAGTCAAGGCACATCACGTGGAAGTTATCTTTCGAACGCGTAAGCTGGAAAAAGAATACTGTGACCATCAACGAGCCGATAAAGCCTATGGGCCAGATGTGGCGCGGCGCTATATTGGGCGCATCAATCTCATCAAGGAGACTTTGGACATTGAGGACCTCAAGCGACTTCCCGGACTCCGGTGCCACGAACTGAAAGGGGACCGGCGAGGGTTCTGGGCAGTGAATCTCACAGGACGATACCGCCTGATCTTCACCCTCGAAGGCAAGCGTTTGGAGATTGTTAGGATCCAGGAGGTCAGCAAACATTATGATGACTAGAGAAGCAGTTCATTCCAATCTGCCGATTCCTCCAGGAGAATACTTGGAGGAGGTCGTGGGCGAGTTGGGTATGACCAAGGATGAGCTGGCGGCACGCATGGATCGACCCGCCACAAAGTTAAGCCAAATCTTCAAGGGGGATAAGGCCATCACCGCTGATACCGCGCTGCAACTTGAAAAAGTGGTCGGGGTTCCTGCCCATATCTGGATTGGGCTGGAGGCGGAATACCGCCTGTCCCTGGCGCGACAGCAGGAATCTGGTAAGCCACAGGAGACGAAGGATGCATCGGGACTTTTGAAGAGATTTTGCTATACAGAATTGGTGAGGCTCAAAGCAGTGGAGAAGCGCGTGACTCTTGCCGAAAAGGTTACAGAACTTGAGCGCTTCTTCGGTGTGACCTCGCTGACCTGTGTTCGAGATCTCCGCCGTTACCAGGCGGCATTTCGTTGCGGGAAATCGGACAAATGGGCGCCTTCTCCCGAGGCGCTTGCGGCATGGCTTCGATTTGGGGAGGTCAGAGGACAGGGAATTCAATGTCAGCCCTTTGATCGGGCACGGCTGGAACAGGCGATTGACAACTTGCGTGAAATGACCATTCAATCTCCCGATAAATTTCTGAAACCTCTGCGCGAGACACTGGCTGAAGCCGGTGTGGCCATGGTGTTGTGTCCCCATTTTTCGAAGACCCGGACCCACGGGGCGACCTTCTGGCTGAGGCGCGACAAGGCTGTCCTCATGATGAGCAATCGAGGGAAGTGGGCCGACATCTTCTGGTTCAGTTTGTTTCATGAAATCGGGCACCTTCTACTGGAAAACTGGAGGGCCGTGTGCGTGGAAGTTGGCGCCCAAGACGACCAGGAAAAGAGGGCCGACAAATTCGCTGGTGATAGGTTAATCAATCCTGAAGAGTACAAAATATTTGTCAGAAGGCGGGCATTCTATCCGACTGATATTGAAACGTTCGCCAAACGCGCTGGGGTTCACCCAGGGATTGTGGTAGGACGTCTGCAGCATGACAAGCTGCTCAAACCGAACTGGCATAATGGCCTGCGAGTACGATTCAAATGGGCCGATCAATGACGACGTATTGACAGTCGCTTAAAGGGAACCTGGCCGATGAAATATACGGACACCTCCGAAGCCGGGCTCGAAACTCTCATTGTAGAACATCTTACCGGCCGGGCCCCGTTGGACGCCCCAGCCTCTGGACGAATTGTTGGCGCTCAAGAGCTGACCGAGAGTCGCGCAGGAGCAGGTTATGAGCTGGGCGATTCAAAGGATTTCGACCGCGACCATGCAGTGGACCTCGCGAAACTATTGGGATTTCTCGAAGCCACACAACCCAAGATTATCGAACAATATGCTCTCAGCACCGATGGCCCCAAGCGACAGCAGTTTCTGAGCCGGCTGCAGGGGGAAATGGAAAGGCGCGGCGTGGTGGACTTGCTCCGCCACGGCTTCAGGCACAGGCCGGCACAGATTGATCTCTTCTACGGCACTCCATCGCCCGGAAACCTGAAGGCCGCGGAACGGTTCGCGGCCAACATCTTCAGTGTTACCCGCCAACTGCGCTACAGCAAGGACGAAACACAGCTCGCCCTCGACCTGTGCTTGTTCATCAACGGCCTGCCCGTAGCCACCTTTGAACTCAAGAATCGATTGACGAAGCAGACTGTGGACGATGCGGTACAACAATACAAGCGGGACCGCGATCCGCGAGAGCTGCTCTTCCATTTTGCTCGCTGCCTGGAGCACTTTGCCGTCGACGATCAGGAAGTGCGCTTTTGCACCCATCTTCAAAGCAAGGACTCATGGTTCCTGCCTTTCAATAAAGGCTGGAACGACGGCGCCGGCAATCCCCCCAATCCCAATGGGATTAAGACCGACTACCTGTGGCGACAAGTCCTCACGCGTGAAGGCCTGACCGACATTATTGAAAACTACGCCCAGGTGGTGGAGGAAAAAGACGAGCGCACGGGGCGAAAGAGGAAGGTGCAGATCTTTCCGCGATACCACCAGCTTGACGTGGTCCGGAAGCTTCTGGCCGATACCCGACAAAAGGGGGCTGGTCGTCGGTACCTCATCGAGCATTCGGCAGGCAGCGGCAAGAGCAACTCTATCGCCTGGCTGGCGCACCAACTGGTCGGCCTCGAAAGGGGGAGCAAATCCCTTTTCGAATCGGTAATCGTCGTCACGGACCGCCGCGTGCTCGACAGGCAGATTCGGGACACAATCAAACAGTTTGCTCAAGTGACGGCAACGGTGGGTCACGCCGAACACTCCGGGGACCTCAGGAAGTTCCTAACCACAGGCAAGAAGATCATCATCACCACGGTGCAAAAATTCCCGTTTATCCTCGACGAGATCGGCAACGAACACCGGGGACATACCTTCGCCATCCTGATCGATGAGGCCCACTCCAGCCAGGGCGGACGCACAGCGGCCAAAATGAACATCGCACTTTCAGAGCAAGGCGGGGAGGTCGACGAAGAAACCTTCGAGGATGCCATCAATCGGATCATGGAAGCGCGAAAGATGCTTCCTAATGCCAGTTACTTCGCGTTTACCGCGACTCCCAAGAACAAAACTTTGGAAGTGTTTGGCGAACCCGTTCCAGAAGGCGAAAAGCATAAGCATCGGCCCTTTCACAGCTATACGATGAAGCAAGCCATACAGGAAGGCTTCATTTTGGACGTGCTGCGAAGTTACACACCGGTGGGGAGTTACTATCGGCTGATGAAAACGGTGGAAGACGATCCGGAGTTCGACGTCAAAAAGGCTCAGAAGAAGCTTCGGCGATACGTCGAATCGCACGAGCAGGCCATCCGCGAAAAGGCCGAGATTATGGTGGATCACTTCCACGACCAGGTGCTTGCCAAGGGTAAGATCGGCGGCAAGGCCCGGGCCATGGTGGTGACCAGCGGGATTGACAGAGCCATCCAGTACTATCACGCGTTCACCGATTATTTGAAAGAGCGCAAGAGCCCCTGGAAGCCGATCGTGGCGTTTTCCGGCGAACATGAGTACGGCGGACGTAAGGTGACCGAGAGTTCTTTGAATGGGTTCCCGAGCAACACAATTGTGGACCGAATTCAGGAGGATCCATACCGCTTTTTGATCTGCGCTGACAAATACCAAACTGGTTACGACGAGCCGCTGCTGCACACCATGTACGTTGACAAACCACTGTCGGGAATCAAGGCAGTCCAGACGCTTTCTCGCCTCAATCGGGCGCATCCCAAGAAGCATGACACCTTCGTGCTCGACTTCATGAACGACGCCGAAGTGATCCGGGTATCATTCGAGCCATACTACAGGACGACGATCCTGAGCGAGGAAACTGACCCAAACAAACTGCACGATCTGAAGTCGGATCTGGACGGTTTTCAGGTTTATGCCAGCGATCAGGTGGACCAGCTGGTGAGGCTCTATTTGAACGGCGCCGACAGAGACCAACTGGATCCGATCCTGGATGCCTGTGTTGCGATTTATGTTGAGACGCTCGACGAAGATGGGCAAGTGGATTTCAAGGGCAAGGCCAAAGCGTTTGTCCGGACCTATGGCTTTCTGGCTTCGATCTTGCCATTCGCAAACGCCGAATGGGAAAAACTGTCCATCTTCCTGAATTTTCTCATTCCCAAGCTGCCTGCGCCTGTGGAACCGGATATGGCCAAGGGAATCTTGGAAGCCATTGACATGGAAAGCTATCGGGTAGAAGTCCAATCCTCGATGAGCATTGCCTTGCCCGACCAGGATGCGGAGATAGAACCCGTACCGACGAGTGGTGGGGGCCGCATGCCGGAGCCGGAAATGGACCGATTGAGCAATATCATCCGGGACTTCAACGACCTTTTCGGCAACATCGAGTGGAAGGACGCAGACAAGATCCGGAAGGTCATCAGTGAGGAAATCCCAGCGAAGGTGTCGGCAGATAAAGCCTACCAAAACGCGATGAAGAACTCCGACAAAGAAAATGCCCGCATCGAACACGACAGCGCATTGCAGCGGGTGCTTGTCGAGTTGCTCTCGGACCACACAGAACTGTTCAAACAGTTCCAAGACAACCCGGCTTTTAAGAAGTGGCTTGCGGACACAATCTTCTCAGTGACCTACGCTGCCCCGGCGACATGAGCCCAAGCTGCTGCCAGTGTCCATGTAACGGGGGGTCTATTTCTCCCCAAGAAACTGGCGAAATAATCACATGAATAGGCAGTTTCTATGAAAAGTGGTGGGTCTCTGCAATCCCCCAATGCTACTTAGCTATTTCCAGGGACCCGACGCCCATCATCGATCTCCTTTCAATAAATCGGGTCTCAATGGATGACCGTTTGAAGTTCGGCCATCTTGATATCATCCGCAAGAACCTTTAATTGGGTGTCCAGAGGATGTCTTTTGCATCCCTCTAATACCTCGGCGTGCAGTTCACGTAGTTTTCCAGCCTTTTGTTCTTTTACAATCCAAGCATTTGTAAATGCCAGCATTTGACTTCCGAGGACATGGTACGGATATGGGTCATTGGACCCGATTCGTACAATCTGCTGTCTAAGCCTAGCAAGCCCCTGTCTTACAAGGTCATTAGCTTCCATCAACGACTTGGCTTCGACCCCCTTCTTCATCAATAGATAGCCCATAGCTGTTCCGACCCATGGGTGATCAGGCATCAAAGCCTCGGCTTGGAGCAAGTAGTTTTCTGCAAAATCGAGATCTCCGAACTCAAGCTCATAAGACCCGTATTGGAGCCAGTACTGGCCGTCTCCAACGAAGTGTTGGCGGACTGATTCGTATATTCTCCTGCAGATATCCTGCTGTCTAAGAAAGATCAAATGCAAGCTTCTGTGGTTGATGACATCTCTGTACAGTTTAAATGTTCTGCTTGCCCTACGCTCCTTGGAGGGGGGGAGGTCGTGAGCCAACAATTCCAAATACCGAATATACGCTTCGGCCAAAATATCTCTAGGCGCAGCATTAGAAATAACATGCTCAGCGATCAATGGATGACGAATTTGAAATTTCAGTGGATCTTCCGCCGTCGGGATGAGTATCCCTGATAGATTTTCATCAATTAAACTGGAAGTCTCATTTGGTGAGGTATCCATTGATGCAATCAACTGCCCACGCGAGACTGCATAATTGTACATTGAAGGAATTGCTGAAATTAGGTACAGCAATTTAGCCCTGTACGGCTGAATCTCGTTAAATTCTTCCTCAATGATTTCATCGAACCCTTTGCCTCTGGTCGCCTCGCGCATTGCAATCAAGATTTGCTTCTTCGCCTTGGTTTGGAAAACCCTAACTCTTTCTTCCACGTCGAGATGTCTCAGCCAACCCAAAAGACCATGAGTTTCCAATGTCTGCAAAATTGCCTTAATATCGGACATCGATAAATCTGGAACTTTCAATTCTTGGAGATTTCGTACGCCCTGCAGTTGGTATCTCTTCACCGCGATCTCATTAGTCCTTGCTACCAATAGGACAGCTGGCATGGATGTGAGTTCGTCACATCTGGCGATCACCTCACAGATTAGTCGTAAATCAGCAGTTGCCCCGTCGAAGACAAGTACCACGCGACGGTCCAGAAACCGCAAGTATTCGATTATATATTCAGGTAATGGGCGACACTCCCCGTCGGCAAAGAAGACGGAAAAGCCTTCAGCAACTAAGGTGGCAGAAACGCGTTTTGCGATGGTGCTCTTACCGGATCCTGCTGCCCCGTTGAGAAGTACAACTGGAGTATTCTTCGAGTCAGAAGAGAGAACCCTCCTGATCAACTCTACTGCTTCAGTGTTAATGTCTCTATGAGCGTCGAATCCAGCAAAAATATCGTCCCACCGGGGAGGACTCCCCAAAAGGAAATGACTCCTGACCGTCCTTTCCACCACTCGGCTCTTTACTGGCCTGAAGACAGAAAAGAAATTCTCTGCATTCTTAATTTGTGGGAATTGGATTCCGGACCGTTGGAATTCGAATAATTCTTCGAGAGAAGGGTCAATGTTCCGAAGGACGTCTTCCCGGTGTGGAATTGAAGCACTTGAGGATGTCAGCTCTTCAAAAAAATCTCTTCCCGTGGCTTCTATGGGGATGACATTGAAATCAGTCAAAACCATCCTTTTTGCGGGTGAAATCTGCGGACAAACAATAAACGATTTTGGCCGTTTCTCAGCCACCTCTTTAGTACGTCTTTGACGGATCGCAATGTATTCCCAGAAGAGTGGCTCGTCCAGTTCTGTGCCGATAAACAGCGTAGGATAGGTGGTAAAGTCTCGCACAAAATGGTCATACCAAACGTCCTGTTCAGCAGCTCTACGCCCATACTCCAATGGACCAAAAGTAAGGCCATGTACTGGATCGTTCAACGATCCATGCAGTTTTATAAATTGTATGCTTCGAAGAAAGGCATCTCTGTCATGGTATTCACACGGAGCGACAACACTCATTATCCCAGTGCCACCGCTGTATTTGTGATAAATGTTTTCCACAAGATCATCTATGTTAGTTGAGTATATCCTGTACCAAAACCACTTTGATATATTTGCGTACCAAGCCGGAACTGATGACACTGATAAATGGCTTTTAAGGAATTGGATCAAAGTGTCCCGTCCTTTTTTGTGATTCAGTGCTGCCTGATAAAGGATGCCAAGAGATGTGCCATCATAATCGCCTTTATATTCGAGGTATTTCCACATTTGTTTGGCAAGCTCACGTGAGGTGGGAATCTTCTCGCCCAACAAATTTACTGCATCCGTGGAAAAACCAGCTCCCAAGAAAAGGACGACGTCATTCCTATGCAAATGACGTTCGAGATACTCGAGATCGTTTCCGTCAATCACCCTAGACCTTTCTGAAAATGAAATCGACCAGATTTACTCTTGCATGGCGATTATAATACAAGAAGAGAGGGAGATTGAAAGTCATTGAAAATTAGGGACAATCCGGACACCAGGATGAAACGGCAGGAACCTGAAGGTGAAGTGCTGTGCAGGAATGGACATTGGCCAAGTTATCTCCGGTTTGTGTTATGTCCCGATCTGAGTCGAATAGCAATTCTGCTCTACCGGCAGGTGATGTACTACATCGCGGCGAAATCGGTGGTGGCCGCGATACGGGGCCGCTCCGTCGCCTGGGCCAAGGTGGAACGCAAAGCCACCGTGCCGATGGGGTGAGGCCCACCCCCGGGCGATTCATCGGCCTTCATTCCTGTGCAACAAAGCGTCGCCAGCGCTGAGAACCTGCTTTCATCCTGATGCGGCCGGGACCCAACTCCGTAAGAGTGGCCTACTTATAGCCTCACCAAACCCCTTCCCTCCCTATTTGGTTAAACCCCGCCAGGGGTGACATCTGAATTACTATTCTCTCCCAAGACGAGGGATACATTTTCAAGCTTGTAGAGAGAGGGTGATGGAAGGTTAGCAGCCCATATGGCACCCCTGACGGGGTTAGACCTAAGAAGAAGAAAAGGGGGCGGCCGGTCTATAAATATGCCACTCCTACGGAGTTGGATTATGGCAGATTCGAAATGAACCCGTGTCTGCTTCCCATCCATCCGACCTTCGCTTACAATGGTATTGGTCTTTCATCGCAATCACAGAGTATCGACGGTCCCTTAATGGGAGCACGTGTTTTCACGCACAAACGGTAACTCCCTTGACTGTGAGGCCCATGAATACAACTCCGGAACCGGACCATCGGAAAACGCTCTACCTCATTGACGGCATGTCGCAGATCTTCCGGGCTTTTTTTGCGTTGCCGGCCCTGGCCACCTCCAAAGGGCTGCCCACCAATGCCATTCGCGGGTTCACTGCCATACTCCGCAAGATCATCCAAACGCATCGGCCGGACTACATCGGGGTCGCCTTCGACACGGCCGAGCCCACCTTTCGGCATGACTCCTTTGCGGATTACAAGAAAGATCGGCCGGAGATGCCAGAGGATCTCTCCGTTCAATTGCCCTACATCCGGAGAGTGTGTGCGGCCCTGCGGGTCCCCATCATTCAATCCGAGAAATTTGAGGCCGACGATGTCATTGGGACCCTCGCGCGCAAGGGCGAAGGACAGGATCTCGACATCGTCATCGTCACCCAGGACAAAGACATGTTTCAACTGGTGAACGATCACGTGCGAGTCATGCGGGCTTCGCGTCAGGGCGATGAAACCGTTTATGACTCTTCCGGAGTCGAGGAGTTCATGGGGCTGCCTCCGGAGAAAATCATCGATTATCTCGGCCTCTGTGGCGATGCCGTCGACAACATTCCAGGCGCGCCGGGGATCGGGGAAAAAGGCGCCCGGAAATTGCTGACGGAATTTGGCTCCGTAGAGGCCCTGCTGGAGCGATGGAATGAGGTGCCGAATAAACGTTACAGCGAGTCTTTACGGGACAACAGGGACCTCATTATGAAGTCGAAGGAACTGGCAACCATTCGACTCGATGTTCCCGTGGAGTTGAACCTCGATGAGCTCCATCTTGATCCACCCGATCGCCAGGCCGTGATGGAGGTGTTCCGGGAACTGGAATTCAATACCCTGCTTAAAGAATTTGAAGGGGAGTCGAAATCGTCGGGTGCGGGTCCGGAGGTTGCGGTGTCCCTCGACGCGCCGCCAAAAGAGGAAACCTCTTATCCATCCCTCAAAGGGCTCGATGAAGTGAAAGAATTTGTTGCGAGGCTTAAGAAGGAAAAATCGATCGCCGTCTCCCTGGCCCAGGTTCCACCCGGCCAGCTGCATGGTTCCATTGCTGAGATCGGCTTGGCCAGCGGGAAGCTGGGTGCAGCGAGTGTAGAGACGGGAAGCAGGGATTTCTGGAAGACGAGCGGTTTGGCTGAACTCCTCGGCGATAGGGAAGTTTCCAAGCAGATCCACGACAGCAAGACGGTTGCACTGAACTTGCAACTGGCAGCCGGCGTGGCCCTGAACGGCGTCGGCGAAGATACCATGCTGATGTCTTATCTGATCAATGCAAATGAGAGCAACCACGCGCTCGAGCGCGTGGTGCGCGCCCATCTTGAAGCGGACCTGTCCCCCCGTCCAGCTGCGGCGGCCGATTGCACGCAGCGCCTTGTTCCGGTGTTGAGCCGGGAAATCGAAGCCCTCGGCTTGAAGCAGGTCTATGAAACGGTCGAACTCCCCCTGGCGGATGTTCTCGTCCGCGTCGAGCAGAATGGGATGCGCGTGGATGAGAAGGTCCTGGCCGGCCTTTCCTCGGAATTCGAGTCCAAGCTTATTGAGCTCACCCGGAACATCTATCAACTTGCCGGCACAGAATTCAACATCAACTCCCCCAAGCAACTGGGCGAAATCCTGTTTGAGAAGCTCAACCTGCCCTCCGGAAAGAAATCGAAGAAATCGGGTCAATACTCCACGGCGATCGATGTCCTCGAAGAGCTGGCCGCCAGCTACGAGCTGCCGCGGGTGATCCTCGAGTACCGGCAGATCGCGAAACTCAAGTCCACCTATGTGGATGCCCTGCCCAAGCTGATCGATCCGAACACGCACCGCCTTCACACCTCATTCAACCAGACAGTGGCGGCAACGGGACGGCTCTCCTCCACGGAGCCCAACCTTCAAAACATTCCCATCCGCACGGAGGTGGGAAGGAAAATCCGCTCCGCGTTTGTCGCGGAGCCGGATTTTCTGCTCCTATCGGCAGACTACTCGCAGATTGAATTGCGACTGCTCGCCCACTTCAGCGAAGATGCGGTGCTGGTGGACGCCTTTCAACGCGGCGAAGATATTCACGCCCGAACGGCGGAAGAGATTTTCGGCGTGCCCCGGTTGATGCAGACCCCCGATCATCGCCGCCAGGCCAAGGCCATCAATTTCGGGATCGTGTACGGGTTGAGCCCGTTCGGCCTGGCACAACAGCTGGGCATCTCGAATGCCGACGCCAAGAGTTATATTGAGGCCTATTTTGCGCGCTACAAGGGAGTCAAACGATTCATCGAACGCGTGCTTGCGGAAACAAGGAAGTCCGGGGAAGTTCGCACGCTCCTGGGAAGGCTCCGACGCATCCCTGATATCAATTCCAGAAATCCCACCATGCGTGGATTTGCGGAGCGCACCGCCATCAATACCCCGCTGCAGGGAACCGCCGCTGATCTGACCAAGCTGGCGATGATTCAAATCGACCGCCAGCTCCTGTCACAAGACTTGAAGGCGAAAATGATCCTCCAGGTCCACGACGAACTCATCTTTGAAGTTCATGAGAGCGAGGTGGCCCTCCTGCGCAAGCTCGTCAAACAGGGGATGGAACATGTCTACAAGCTGCAGGTCCCGTTGATCGTGGATATTTCGGTCGGCAAGAACTGGCGGGATGTGGAGTAGAAGCAGTGGGCAGTGGGCGGTGTGCAGTGGGCAGACGTCGGAAGCCAGAGGTAGGAAGTCAGACGCCGGACGCCAGGAACCGCTTGAAGCGGTGTTTACCGTGCCGGGATCATGGGCCCAATCCAACTAGAATGCCGAACAACGTAACCTCGCACACCCCCACGGATCCGGGTTTGCGCCGCCTACCATCAATAATTCAATCTTAGGGCGGACCTGATGGCGACTCTCCCGCGGTGTTGGGGAGGATGTAGCCCTGGCGGGCACGGACCTTGAGCCCCTTGGAGTGAAGCGTCACTTTGATCCGGCGATAGTGATTGTCCGGCACGGGGTTGGAGGGATAGTACCCTAATGTGTATTGGGTACTCATGTCCCTGGAGATTCGCTCGGCGGCGGTTTGCAGTGATTTGTCAGACCTGGGGAAGAAGACGCTCGCTCCGGACTGCTCGGCAAGGCGCTCAAAAACTGCGCGGGGATTATCGATGAAACCTCCCATGGCCAACATCAATCTGTCGCCGCCTTTCAGGAAGATTTCCTCTTCCCGCGTGCTGAAATATCCGATCGCGTAGACCTGTACGAGGGATTCCTGTACCGCGTGGATTACTTCGTCAAGGGTGTGCTCACTGTGCTCGTCGGCGCCGTCGCTGATGATGACAAGCGCCTGCCTTCCATTCTTCGCGTGCTTCGAGCGTTCCAGGGCCATCAAGATGGCATCGTAGAGGCTCGTTCCGCCGCCCACGGTCGTCGTCGCGATCCGGTGTTTCACGGACTCCCGGTCCTCGGTGAATTCAACCGAGACCTCAACGCGGTCGTCGAAGGGGATGTACATGAATTCCGTCCCGGTGTGCGCGGAATCAACCATCAACTCCGCCGCTGCCTTGGCCCGCTTCAGTTTGTCTCCCTCCAACATGCTGGTGCTCCGGTCGAGCAGGATGCCGAGACTGACCGGCTGCGCTTCGTTTGAAAAGAAATTAACGTTTTGGACGACGCCATCCTCAAAGACCGCGAAATCCTTTGCGGTGAGGCTGGATATTTCGCGTCCTTTGGCGTCAGTTACCTGAACCCCTACCGTCACCAGGGAGACATCAACGTGGAGTGTGGGCATCTGCTGCGCCAGGGCGAAGAACGACAACATGGCGGCAAGCAACAGGCTTATCAACCAGGGGCCATGGAACGCCTTTTTGATTTCGAAGCTCATGGTTCTCAATTTCTCCTGGTTCTGGGTGCGAGAGCAAATGCCATCCCGCCGCAGCAGGAGTGGGTTGATTCAGATTGCCAAGGCCTTCACTAAGTGCCATACAAGGCTGTCCCGATACCATTCAGTCAGGGAAACCCGGGTGGAAACCCCCCATTCGATTTGACACTTCTCATGACGACACTTTGCTTGAGTGGACCGTCGATATATTGTGAAAGGAAGAGATTCTTTCGCCCCTCCTGGGCTCACATCATCATTCGACCCTTACCCCGCCCCTGCCATCGTCTCTTGCTCCGGATTCGACTACTGAATCTGGAAGGCGCACTGTACAGTGGCACTCACAGTGATCTTTTCCGGCTGCGGCAAGGGCGGGGGAGGGGGCGGCGGCATTTTCTTGGCTCTTCCGCCCCCGCCCTCGCTTGAAACCGATACCGTTTCTGTCAGCGCCATTTGATAGACATCCATTTGCGAAACCCCGACCAGCTGCTTTACGTCCAGATTCGCAAAGCGCAACGCGCCGACCTTCTGACCCTTCTGCTCAAGCGCCGCGCTGGCGCGACCGATGGCGCGTCGCATCGCCTCTGCCACAGCCCGTTGTTTTGCGGCTTCTTCATCGGCCAACGAATAGGTCAACGACCGGAAATCTGTGATCCCGTCCTCAACCGACCCATCCAGAATTGGTCCGAGTTTGGTGAAATCTCTCACCCGCAGGGTGACCTGCCCTTGCACGGAGTAATATTTGGCTTTTCTCTTCTTTTCATTATCATAGTACGGCCTGACCGTCAGCACCCCCGAGGAGATATCGTCCTTCCGAAGGCCGTTCTGCTCAGCCAGTGCCACGATCTTCCGCATCGATTCAGAGGCGCGGCCATACGTTGTCTTGAGGTCTTTATCCTGCACGGAAATGTCAAACAGGAGCGTCGCGAGGTCAGGATCCGCTTGGTACGTCCCGTCGGCCTGAACGATCAGGGTATCTGCGATGAACTTGATTTCCGTGTTTTGAGCTTGTTCGGGATGACCGGAGATAAACAAACACACTGCGGCGAAGAGAAACGAGATCAGGTTCCGTTTCATGGATGCCTCCAGAATTTAACAATTAGGGACAACGACCTACTCTTTAGTAATCGATGCCCGGAAATAGTCGGCGGTGCCATGCCCGCTCAAATTCGATGGTCAGGATTGCGCAGCATGGACAACGTGGGCAGGTGCCCTCAGGCTGTTGCCCAAATCAATTCGCACAGGGACTTACAGGGCTTGCAACCGCCACGCCTCAGCTTTGGGGCTATCTTCCTTCCAGTTGAGAGAAACGGTCACGCTCCTGCGTTCATCCTATCACAACAGGTGGCACCCGGAGGGGAAGAAGGTCTGGACAAGTGGCGCATTAAGAACGAAAGGAGTTTGCTTTCGTCAGTCGTTCCATTGAAACGGTCCTCCACGCTCTTGGAAAATCAGTTGACGCAACCGCCCATCCAGCACAGAGAACCTGATCGATACGGTTCGCCATCTGCCCTTCTCTTATATGGCAGATCTGGACTCCCCGCTCCTCCAGGCTATTCGTCGTCCCTTCACTTTGATGGCTGTGCTGTCAGTTGATTCAAAGCCGCACGGGCCTTGGGGAAATTGGGATTGATTTCGAGCACCTTCTGATATTCCTCGATGGCTTCGGGGATTCTTTGCATCATCCGCAGCGCGTAACCTCTGTTGAAACGGGCCTCGGTGTCCGAGGGATCGTTGTGAATCAATCGATCGAATTCGGAAATCGCGGCGTCGGGCTGGTTGAGCTTGAGGTAAGCGAGCCCCAGGCCGCCACGCGCCATCCGATTTGCAGGCTCGAGTCCCAGGGCCTTCTGGAAACTCTGAACCGCGTCCCCGGCACGGTCGATCCTTAGATACAAATTGCCGAGATTCACGAGGAGTGGAAGCGATTCGGCATGATCCGATGACTGCTGAATGGATTCAGCCATCCGGTATTGCTCGAGGGCAAGGTCGTATTGTTTGCGGGAGTAATATTGATTCCCCAGTTCGTGGTGCGCCTTGGTGCTCCCCGGAGACGTCTGCGCGGTTTGGGAGTAGAGGGTGAATTCATCTTTCCAGTCCGGGTTTCGTGCAACAGTGCGGGCCGTGAGGATCAGAATCAATAGGACCAGACATCCCTGGAAAACACGGCGCCCACCCGTTTTTTCTGCGAGAGACTGCCACCGGGTCAGGGCAACTCCCACGATCACGCACAAGCCCAGGCAGGGCAGGTAAAGCAGGCGATCGGCTCGGATCGTTCCGATGGGGATAACCAAGTTGCTGACAATGGAGTAAGTGATCAGAAAGAAAGCAAGGCCGAAAAAAGCCTCACGACAACGCTTGTAACTCCACAGGAGGAGAACGACAAGCAGTCCCAAGCCCGCGAGAACCAGCAGGGAAGAAACAGAATTCCATGGCGTGATCAGCGGGACCTGATTATAGGAATAATCCGCCGAGAGCGAGCGGGGATAAAAGAAAAGGGCGAGATTCTGAAACAGGATTTTCGAGCCGGTCAAGGTTCGCGGGAAAATGGAGGCATACGCCAGGGGATTGAGGTAGAAATCCACTTGCATGGGCGCCAAACCCTTCAATACCGCCACACGGATCATCAGAATCAGGCTGGTCGCCGCGGCCAACCCTGCATAGGCTTTCCATCCCCCTTCCTTAAGCAGACTCCAGAAGGACTTTCCGTCTCGCCGGTTTTCATAAAGCCAGTCCGTCAGGAATGCGACGCCCAGAAAGGTAACGGCATTTTCCTTGGAGAGAAGGCTGAGAAAATAATAAATCGTCGATAGCCACAGGTATTTCCCTGAGGGTCGGCCGCTGGTGCGTAGCCGCAGAAAATAGAACCAGGCTGCGGCAAAGAACAGCATGGCCAGGGCGTCCGGTCTGCCGCTGACGTAGGTGACGACTTCGGTCTGGATCGGATGGGCCGCAAAGATCAAGGCGGAGAAAAGGGCGACCTCCGGAGGTTTCGCGATCAAGAGCCGGATGCACCAGAACACCATCAAGGTAATCAAAACATGCAGAAGCCGGTTCACCAGATGAAATCCATCATAATGCGGACCGGTCACCCATGAATTGATCGCGTAGCTGAGCACGGTGAGGGGCCGGTAAAGACCCGTGGCCACTTCCGAAGTGGGATCGCTGGGGCGGGAGAAAATGTCAATAAAACGGCTGGCGTCGGTCACCAGCGGATTTGAGAGAATGCGGGCTCGATCGTCAACCACAAACTGGTGGCCCCAGCCATTGAGGTCACATAAGAGTGCCGCGAGGACCAGGAGCCATTCCGGTTTGCGGAGACGATCCAGGAAGGCGGGGTGTGAAGAATTCCTCTCAGGTTTCTTAACCTTTGATCTCTTTGCCATGAAGCCCCGGAGGCTCAACGTTTGACGATTACCCATCCGCCTCGTTTGTCCCGGGCCCCCGAACCTCAGTCAACCCGATTGCGCGCCCCCCTGCGTCTCAGGGGATTTGAGGCTGCCCCTCCATCTAATTCGTCGGGATTATAGATCCACGAGGTCGTGGTAAAGTTCGGGGCGACGGTCACGGAAGAACTGCCAGGTGGAGCGGACCTCCTGGATCTTGTCAAGATTCAGATCGGCCACCAGCAGTTCGTCCTTGTCGCGGGATGCCTCGGCAATAATCTGGCCGCGGGGATCGCAGAAGTAGGAGGTTCCATAGAACTCCCCGATGCGCCAGGGGTCTTCATAGCCGACGCGGTTGATGGCGCCGACAAAATAACCGTTGGCCACCGCGTGGGCAGGCTGCTCGAGCTTCCACAGGTATTCACTGAGTCCGGCCACGGTGGCGGAAGGGTTGAACACGATCTCCGCTCCATGCAGACCGAGGGCGCGCGCTCCTTCAGGGAAATGGCGGTCGTAACAGATATAAACGCCGATCCTGGCAAAGCCCAAATCAAATACCGGATATCCCAGATTGCCCGGCCGGAAATAGAACTTTTCCCAAAATCCGGGCGCCACGTGCGGAATATGGGTCTTTCGGTATTTCCCCAGATACTTCCCCGTTCCGTCCAGGATGGCGGCGGTATTGTAATAGAGCCCATCCATCTCCAACTCGTAAATGGGAACAATGAGTGCCATCCCGTACTTGCGGGCCTGTTCTTGCATCAATTGGACGGTCGGGCCGTCGGGAATCTTTTCAGCGGACTTGTACCAATGCTCCTTCTGTTCCGCGCAAAAGTAAGGGCCGCTGAAGATTTCCTGGAGGCAAAGGATCTGCACCTTCTTCTTGCCCGCCTCCTCGATCATCTTCAAGTGCTTGGCGATCATTCCGTCTTTGATCTCCTGGAGGGGGTGGTCAGCAGGGACGGCGTTGGAGGCTTGAATCAAACCACAGCGCACATTACGAGGCATGGAGAAACTCCTTGGTGGATTCCGTGGGCGGCACCGCCTCCCCTGGAATGGTTCTCAGAAAGCAGGCGACCGCGGATGGCGGCGTGAACCGCCAGGCGCGCACTTGGAGCGTCTTTCGCTTAGCTCGATTTTATAGTATAATCCGGTAGGGTGTGCAATCAAGCTAAAAGAACCACAAGCCTTCTGCGACGCTTGAGTTTTCAGCACCTCGTGTCATCGGAACCACTGCAAGATCGGGTTGGTTTTCAATCCATCCAGCCTGGGAGGCGGGGGGCGCGGATCGGCCTCTTCATCAGGCTCTTCACCTGATTCATGATTTCAAATCTCATTCTTTAACTGGAAAAATCCGTGGAGACTGTACTGAATTACAAATCAGCCGGGGTAGATCTTGAGGCGGCCCGTGAGGCCAAGAATCACATCAAGCGGTTGGCCCAGAAGACCTTCACCAAGGGGGTCCTCAGCGAGATCGGCAGCTTCGGCGGATTATATTCCCTGGCCGGCGAAATCAAGAAGATCGAGGACCCCGTCCTCGTGTCTTCGGCGGATGGGGTGGGGACCAAGCTCAAGGTTGCTTTTGCCATGGGCATTCATAATACCGTGGGACAGGACCTGGTCAACCACTGCGTCAATGACATCCTCGTACATGGGGCGCAACCGCTTTTTTTCCTGGATTATATCGCCTCCGGGCGGTTGAGGCCGGCTGTCGTGGCTCAGGTTGTGGATGGCATTGCGGTGGCCTGCAAGGCCAACGTGTGTGCCCTGATCGGTGGAGAGACGGCTGAAATGCCTGATTTTTATCCCCCCGATGAGTATGACTTGGCCGGGTTTATCGTGGGCATGGTCAGTCGAAAGAAACTGATTGATGGAAGCAATATCAAGGCCGGCGATGTGCTCTTGGGGCTGCCTTCGTCCGGATTGCATACCAACGGCTATTCTCTCGCCCGCAAGATCTTCTTCGACCATGCCAAGTTGAAGGCCAGTTCGTCAATCCGGGGCTTGGACGACACCATAGGGGAAACGCTTCTCCAGCCGCACCGGAGCTACCTGAAGGTTCTGCGGGGATTGAATGACCGGGGGGTGGTCAGCGGTTTGGCGCATGTCACGGGAGGTGGGTTGACCCACAATATCCCCCGAATCCTGCCCCGCAACTGCCAGGCTCAAATCAATGTGGCCACGTGGCCGGTTCCGCCGGTTTTCGATGTCCTTAAACGGCTGGGAAACCTTGAATTTAACGAGATGTACCGCACCTTCAACATGGGAATCGGGATGGTCATTGTCATCGACGAGTCGAAGGTGGCGACGGCAGTCAGCCACTTCAAGAAAGTCAGGGAGAAGTTTTATGTAATCGGAAAGATCATTCGTGGCGATAAGAAGGTAGTGTATGTCTAGTCCCGGTTTTTGGGGAGCCGGATGGAATCTGCCTCATGCCGAAAAAAAAGCTCGGAATTCTGTTATCGGGGCGCGGATCGAATTTTGAGGCCATTGCGGACAACGTCGAAAAGGGGGTGTTGGAAGCCGAGATCGCCATTGTTATTTCGAATGTCGCCGACGCGCGCGGGCTGGAGGTGGCGCGACGGAGGAATCTGAATGCGTGTTTTGTAGATCCCCGCGGGAAATCCCGTGAAGAGTATGACCGCGAAGTCGTTGCCCTCCTGTTGAAACACAAGGTTGACCTCATCTGCCTTGCCGGTTACATGCGGATCCTGAGTACGTACTTCATTCAACAGTTTCCGTACCGCATCTTGAACATCCATCCCGCTTTGCTGCCGGCCTTCAAAGGGCTTGACGCCCAGAAACAGGCGCTGGAATACGGCGTCAAGATCACAGGATGCACCGTCCATTTCGTGGATGAAGGGGTCGATTCCGGGCCCATCGTCCTTCAATCGACCGTTCCGGTGCGGGAGGATGATACCGAGGACCTGCTTGCCGGTCGGATTCTTCGAGAAGAACATCTCCTCTACTCAAAGGCCATCGCGCTGGTCTTGCAGGGACGATGCAGGGTCGAAGGTCGATGCGTCCGCGTCCAATCGCCCTCGGTCAATGCAAGGTGACAACCTCCTTATGAATTCAATGAATTGCCGTGAGGATTGTGGCTCAAATCGGAACTTTTTTCCGTCCAATGGGATGAGGGTTGTAGTGTCTTTATGCGAGCCGTTCTAAGAGTGTCCGTGATTCTTTATGTCTTGCTTTTCCTGCTCGTGGGGGGATCGACGAGTGTGCAGGCGCAGTCTACTCTGAACCTCCCTCGGCTGGTGGAACAGGGGGGCCGTTTTACCGGGATTGCCATTGCCAATCCCAGCAATCGATCTGCGGCCATCCGGCTCCAGCTCTACGATGAAGGAGGCAATGCGATCGGACTTCCCGCCAAGGGAGCGGTTTTGAAGTTGGGCCCGGGCGCTCAAATGGCTCAGTTCGATAACCAGTTGTTTCCCCTTCAGACGGGATTTCGCGGTTGGGCTCAGATTATCTCGGACGACAATTCCAATTTACGCGGCTTCTACCTCGTCGGAGACGAGGCCGTGACAGTGCTCGATGGGACCAACGGCGCCCAGGCATATCGAGAACAGATCCTGCCCTTCCTGGCGAACGACGCCAACACCGATACCGAAATCAATGTCGTTAATCCCAGTGATCAGATCGCATCCGTCAGTCTCCGGACCATTGCCTCCGATGGAACCGTGTCCGTGTTCGGGACGGTCGGGCTTACCTTGCAACCGCATGCCGTTTTTCGGAGGAGCACGAAGGACATCTTCAGCTCCCGGAATTATGCAGATGGTTCTTATTTTTCCATAACCTCCAACGTCGCGCTGCTGGCGATGGAATTGGTGGAGAATCACGCCGAACCCTCCCTGGCTTGTTTGAATGGTGTGAACGTGAATGCGGCGGGGCGTGTGATGAACTTTCCCCATGCGGTGCTGGGCGGGGACTATTTTTCCATCCTGGGCGTTATCAATCTGCTGGACATCGCGCAATCGGTCAGCATTTCGTTGTACCAGCAGGATGGCGTCCTGTTGAACACCGGTTCGATTCCCAATCCCGTTTCGGTCACGCTCAACCCGAAGGCCTCCCTCCGCAAGTCGTTGGTTGATCTGTTTGGGTTAGGATCGTCGCTGACCTCAGTGACGGGTGCCTGGGTCAAGGTGGAGGCGAACTTCGGTCCCATCAGCGGGTTTATTGCCTACGGGAATTTCTCTAACCCCACGCTGGCGGCCGTGGCCCCGCAAGTGCGCCCGTTGAATGAGATGGTGTTTTCGCATCTCGCCCCGCAAGCACTCGGATATTTCACGGGAGTTGCCTTGCTGAACGTGAATTCGGCCGCTGCTTCGGTCCGGTTGACGGCCATTGACCGGAACGGTGTGACGGTAGCCGTTCGAAATCTCCGTTTGGATCCCAATCAGAAGATCGCTCAAACGGTCGCTGACCTGCTCCCCGAGGCGAAGGATCAGGTAGGCGGATCGCTGGTGGTTGTTTCGGATCAATCCCTCTTTGCCGTGGAGCTGTTTGGATCAACGAATTTCAGCGTGTTGGCCAACGTGCCTCCCGACGACCTCACCGCCTCGTACGTCCCGCTGGATCTGGGCAAGTTCGTGCTGAGTGGAAAACTCACGCAGGAGAATGGTGCTCCCCTCCCGGGGGCGGCCGTCCGGTTGAGCGGTTCGGTTCAAGGAACGACGGTCACCACCGATGAGGGAGGGGAGTATGTCTTTCTGAACGTCCCCAATGGAAACTACGCGGTGGAACCCACCCTCAAAAACTTTGAGTTTTCACCGACGGCCCTCTCGGCTTCGGTCAACAACTCGAACGTGGGAGACGCGGACTTCCAAGGGAAACGGCTTCCCGTCCTTGCAGTCACTTCTATTTCTCCGCCCAACGGCCCCGTGGGCTCTCCGGTGACGTTGCATGGAGCGGGATTCAGCTTGAATGTGTCGGAGAATCTCGTTCACTTCTTCGGGACGCTGGGCGCTGCCACGGTGCTGAAGAGTCCTCCCCCCACTGACGATACCATTACCGTATTGGTGCCGGGCTCCGCGAGGACGGGCGGAGTGGTGGTCAGCGTCGGGAGCAATGTAAGCAATCAAATCCAATTCAGTGTGACGGAAGGTAATTCCACTTCGGTGCAAATCCCCAGCGCCGCTCCCTCGTCGGTGGCCATCAGTGGTCTCGGGAATCTGGCTTTGGTCGGGCACAGTGAGCGGGGGACCATCAGCCTGGTGTCATTAACACCGAACCCCGGGCTGGTTCAGGATCTGACCCTTTCGACGGCAAACAATGCGGAGATTTTGTCGGTCGCCACGGATGACGACGGCAGAGGGGGCGGGACCTCGCGGGATGACGATATCGGTTTTTTCAATATCGAAGAGGTGGCCTTCAAGGCCCTCCGGGCAAAGGTGGCCAAGTTGGGGGCGAAGTTCGATCGTCCGGAGTTGACTCAGGGCGATCAGGTGCTTCTCACGACTTCCGACGTGCAATTCGTACAACTTCCCCGGGGAAGCAATCCGGTGTCTCTGGCGTTTGAGCCTTTTGGTCGATTTGCAATGACGGCAAACCAGGGGACGGATAGTATTTCCTTCGTGGAGTTCATCGGCAAGCTCAATCCCACGCTTCGGGGAACGCTGAGTCTGCCGCCTGGAAGTCAGCCCGTGTCGGTCTCCGTGGCCGCCAATGGCACCCGGGCCCTGGTTGCCAACGCCGGGACCAATTCGGTTTCGGTCGTCGAATTTGCGGCGACCCCCGGGGGATTTCTTTCGGGCAATCTACAACCCGTCCTCACCCGTAATTTTCTCCTGAATTCGCGCCCCAACAGCGTGGCCATCAATCTGGACGCTGCCCGCGGGGTGACCGCGAATGCGGATAATACCGCGTCTATCCTTGATCTGGATGGCCCCGCCGACGATTCCGCAGTCACCACTTTCACGCTTCCGAAATTCTCGCCCGGCCCTCCCTCGGCCGTCAGTGTCGCCTTGGCGCCGAATGGCAGTTATGCCATCGTGACCAGTCGCGATCCTGATGGGAATGCGTACTTGAGCATCCTCTCTCTGGAAGGGGTCCCGGAAGTGGCGTTCGTTCAGGTGCTCCCGTCCGGGGCGGGAACTTCGGCGGTGACAATAGGACCCAATAGCTCCTCGATCATGGTGGCAAACCCGCGCCTCGGCAACGTGTCCGTGTTCAACCCTGTGCCGGGCAGTGTGTCCCTCGATACCCTGTCGCTGTCGAGATCGCAGGTCAAGCAAACGGTGACGCTCATCGGAACCGGGTTCAGCCCTGATTCCAAGAATAATGTAGTGCGATTTCGCGGCAAGTCTCAGACCACCATCCCGGCTCCCGTCTTGTCGATGCCTTCGGGCCATGAGATTACCGTCGAGGTCCCGGTGGACGCGATTTCCGGCCCCGTTACCGTCAACGTGGGGCGTGCCTCCAGCAACGAACAGTTCTTTGTGGTCTTGCCGGAGGGCCAGCAGGGCGTTGCGCCGTCGATTGACGCCATCGTCCCGCGCCTCCTGACGCGCAACTTGACGAACCGACTGCTGATCTCGGGAAAAGGATTCAACGATCAATCCATCGTGGAGGTCGATCTCGGGGATGGCGCGGGACCACAGCGGCTGACCTCAGTGCTTGGATTTGCCACTGTGACGGTCCTGTCGCCGGCCGGGATCCAGGTTTTGATTCCAGGTGCGGATCTGCTGGGCGTGCCTTCCCGGATCACTCTCGATGTTTTTAATCCGCCGCCCGGAGGCGGAAGGTCCAACAGTGTTCCCCTCTCCATCGTGGGAACGTCCGACAATGGTCCAATCCGAATTCCTTAGTCCATGAATTGTTGCAGACAGTCTGACGAGAGGCATGACGGCTCAGAGGGCTTGAAAATCTAAATCGCTTCTCGAAACGAAGTCTTCTCAATGCGAAAATTAATCTCCTGTGGCCTTCTGAGTTTTCTTCTTGTGGCGTCTGCCGCTCTTTGGGCGCAGCCTCCGGCAGGGAGTCCGGGCGTTGAGTCGCGGCTGAAGCAGGCGGCTGCGCTGGTGGAAAAAGGCGATTGGAAGGCGGTCGAAGAGATTCTCCTCCCTCTCCTGAGTGAACTTCGCGAACAACACGATGAGCAGAATACCGCGACCGCCTCGTTCCTGTTGTCCCGCGCAAAGACGGCCCAGGGTGACTACCAGGGAGCCATCACCCTGGATGAATTTCTTCTGAAGTTCTACCAGGAGCATAAGAACCCCGCGTCCGTCGTTGAAGTCAGCAATCATCTGGGCGCGATTTACTCCGCCCTCGGAAAATCGCAACAGGCTGAAGTTAATTTTTCCCGCGCTTTGCAGGTGGCCGAGGAGATCAAAAATCCCAACGGGACCCTGGTGGCCGTCAACGGACTGGCGGGTGTCTTCGCGGACCGTCGCGACTTTGACAAGTCGCTCGAGTATTACAGGCGGGCCCTCGACCTGAGCGTTTCGGTCGGAAACAAGCGGCGACAAGCCGCCGTCCTGCAGAATACCGGCCTGCTCTATTCCAGCATGGGAGATTACACTTCCGCCCTTCAGTACTTCGACAAGGCGCTCCCCTTGTACAAAGAGCTGAACAATCCCTCCTTGATGGCCCGGTTGTTCATTAATCTCTCCGATGCCTACCTCTCGGTGGGCGAGTACCTGAAGGCGCGGGATGCCGCCAAACAGGCATACGAAATGGCGCAGCAAAATGCGCTTGCCCCGCTGGAGATGAACGCGCTTCACAACCTGGGATGGGCGATGCATTACCGGGGTGACTACAAGGCGGCTATCGATAATTATCTGGCAGCCCTGGCCCTCGCCCAATCCATCAAGGATTCACGCAATGAGGGTGACATCTTGAATTCAATCGGGGAAGCATATTTTCGGCTCGGTGATTTCAAGACGGCCGCGAACTACCATCAGCGGGCCCTTGAGAAAGTGCGGGAATTCAACCGCCCCGTTCTCACGGGACTGCTTTTGCGCAACGTGGCGGGGGACTACGCGAATTCCCAGAAAGTGGGCGAGGCCATCAGTACCCTGTCTGAGGCGCTGGCCTTGGCGGAAAAAGAAAAAGACCGGAGTTTGAAGGGCTTTGCGGCGAATGACCTGGGCGCCCTCTACCTTGACCAGGGAGATCCGGCCAAGGCGAGGGAATACTTCGACCGGGCCCTTCAAGTGCGGCGCGAGATCGGGGACAAGCGGGGGGAAGCCGAAACGCTGATGTACCTCGGCATGCTGGAATTTCAAGCGAAACATTTCGAAGCTGCGGCGAGGCATTTTGACGGAGCCATTTCGACAGCCAAGGCGATCGGGCATCCCGAGACGCTCTGGCGCGCGGAATGGGGGAAGGCCCGCGTGCTTCAGGAACAAGATAAGAAAACCGACGCCATTACCGCCCTCAAGGATTCGGTGGATGTCATTGAAGAGATCCGGCGCAGCGTGGCCCCGAATACGCTGGCGGACGCCATGTTTTTCGCCAACAAACAGGGCGTTTACGAACTGTTGATCCAGTTGCTGATCGAAACGGGAGATCATGAAAAAGCTTACGAGTACCTGGAGCGGTCCAAATCCAAACAGCTTCAGGACAAGATCAAGCTGACGTCGATTCCCTTCAAGAGCGCCCAGGTTCGAGGACTGATGAATGAGGCCGAAGACCTTTTCGACGCGGAGGCGAGATTGCGGGAACAGTTGGTGGCCGAACGGGCAAAGACCGAGCCCTTGCGCTCCTCCCGGAAGATCGATCATCTCAGCGAACTGCTCGCCGCCAACAAATCCCAGTTTTTCCGGGTGGTGAATGAATTGCGGCAGATTCATCCCGATTATGAGCGGTTCGTCACTGTGAAACCGCCGTCGCTCGCCAAGGTTCAGCGCCTGATTCCGGCCGACGCGCTCGTGCTGGAATACTTTCCCTCGGAGACGGCCCTCTATATCTTCGAAATTACCAACACCGAATTCAAATTGCGAAGCGTGGCCGTGTCACGGGAGCAGCTGAACTCCCTCGTTAAGACCTATCGGGGCGAGATGCGCAGTACGGTGGATCAGCTCCGCGCCCGCATGCTGACACGGACCCGCCGCATCCGCGGTCCCGCCCCCGCCGAGGTGGGACAGTCCTCCATGCCAACCGTGAGGGCTGCGGTCGTCCAACTCTACAGGGACCTGATCACACCTGTCGAAGAAGACATGGCCACCAAGAAAGTGATCACGATTATCCCTTCGGGTTTGCTCTACTATCTCCCGTTCCCGGCCCTGGCCAAGGAAGAGAACGGAAGTCTCAAGTACCTGATCGAATCGAAAGCGGTGTCCTATCTCTCGTCGTCCGATCTCTTTGATCTCGTGTTCGTCAAGAATCACAGCGATGAGCGTGACAACCTGGTGGCTTTCGGTAATCCGGATGGGACTCTCCCCTCGGCGCTCGATGAGGTGGAGCGGCTGAAGCTGATCTATCCGAATTCCAAAGTCTACATGCTGTGGGAAGCGAAGAAAGAACGGCTCTTTGATCTCCCGAAAGGGACCGATCTGCTGCATCTCGCCACGCACGGCCGCCTGGATAGCGCCGATGTCAATGAGAGCTATATCAAGATGGCCAGTGAAGGCACAAAAGGGATGGGTAAACTGAGGCTTTCGGAAATTTACGACCTGCCCTTGGAGAACACCTCGCTTGTCACCCTCTCCGCATGTGAGACCGCACTGGGAGAAAAGGATCCTGGAACCGAGATTGCTTCCCTGGCACAGGCCTTTTCGATTGCCGGAGCCAATACCGTGGTGGCCAGCCTCTGGGCCGTGTATGACCCTTCCACCGCCGAGATCATGGATAGTTTCTACCACGAATTGCGCAAGGGAGTCCCCAAAGCGGAAGCCTTACAACACGCCCAAATCGCGATCCTCCATAATCCCAAGTACGCCAATCCCTATTTCTGGGCGCCCTTCATCATGCTGGGAGACTGGCGGTAGCCGGGTGTACCGCGGAGTCGCTGGGATCGCGGAGTAGGATGAAGGTCCCGGTGACCGTGGCGTCTTTGCGGTGAACCATTCTTTTAACTCCAATAACAAAAAAGCGGCAAGGAGGTTCCTCGCCGCTAATCCGAATCAGTCCTGAAATAGGCTTGGTCAGTCCTCCCGTGGAGGGATTTTCACGGGTTGATCAAGTCGGAAGCTCAGTCGCGTTTCCGAGGGTATTTTGATCTGATTGCCCTTGGTGAGGACCTGCACGGCGGTTCCTGCGGCGGCGCCGGAGGCGGCCCCGATGGCCACTCCCTTGCCCTTTCCCGCAATGGCCCCAATCACCGCGCCGAGCGCGGCCCCACCCCCGATCATCTCAGCACTGCGCGTTCCCCGGCCTTCTCCGGTCTGTTCATATTCCCCCGTACGAAGGAAGATCTGCCGCCCGTTCAATGTAAAATCGGTGAGTTCGAGGCGCATCTCCGGCGACCCGGAAATCTTCCCCGATTCCTTGGCTTGAATGATGCGTCCGTGAACGATGGTGTTCTTGGGCACGATGGTTTCGCCATCGAGCACCACAGGATCATCCAGGCTGGCGCTGAAATGATCGCCCACCTGGTTCTTGTCGGTGTCGATAGAATCAATCATCCGGACTGGAAAAAGGGTTCCGGCGGGGAGGGTGACTTCATGATTCGTGGGGCCGGATTGGGCAGCCACAGCGGGCGACGCCGGCTGCATGGCCGGGGTTTCCGGGGCCGGTTCGGGCGCAGCCGCGGCTGGAACAGGCACACTGCCCTGCGAGGGCACGTTTTCATTTCCGGGAGGTGCCGGCACCCCTTCACCGGGCGTGTCGAATTGAATGGATGTCACCTTTTCGGTCCGAAAGGTGCGGACCTCAGTGCCCACCTTAATTTTCACAAAACTCTGGTCCGCACTGACAAATCGGCCGCGAATCACCTCTCCGTTCTTCAGCTCGACTGTGTCCGCGCTCAGGAATGTTGACGAGAACAGCAGCACGGTCATGACGAGAAAAACGCGATGTAAGATTTTCATGGATGTCCTCCTGGTGATTCCTCCTCAGCCCTTTGAGATGACAAACAGGCGCAGGGAGTTTTCTCAGAGAATCAAATTCCGATGTCCAAAATCCAAATAAGCACCAAAATCGAAAGGGCAAACCTCAAACAACCAAGGATAGATAATTCGCAACACAGCCCGCTTCGTTGGAGAGACATCATTTTAGACTGCGGGAGCTGAATAGGATACGAATTTCATCTGACACCTAAATTTCTGATCCTCGGTACCGGTTTGGCCCTTGGCTATTGGAATTTGAATTTTATTTGGATTTTGGCATTTGGATATTGGAATTTCGTTTCGTTGACAGTGAAAAATTGCGGATGATACACTCGCGGGGATTCCGGATTGGCCTCATAGGTTATCGTTCCAACAGATCGCTGAGCGGGCAATGCATTGCGAGAGTCGAGGAGTCTTCGTTGGACAGCCTTTCACGCAGGACGGCCGCAGAACAATTCGAGTACATTTCCAAGGGAGCGGTTGAGATCATTCAGGCCGATGAGTTGAGATCGCGCCTTGCCGTGGCGGTTCAGAGCGGGAAGCCCTTGCGGGTCAAGGCAGGATTCGATCCCACGGCCCCTGACATTCATCTCGGTCACACCGTCCTGATTCGGAAACTCAAGCATTTCCAGGATTGCGGGCATACGGTCATTTTTTTGATTGGTGATTTCACGGCCCTGATTGGCGACCCCTCCGGGCGGAACGCGACGCGACCGCCCCTGTCTCCCGAGCAGATCGCCCAGAATGCGGAAACGTACAAGAAGCAGGTGTTTAAGATCCTCGATCCCCACAAAACCGTGATCGATTACAACTCGCGCTGGCTGGGAGCCCTGCGGGGAGAAGATTGGGTCCGCCTCTGCTCAAAATACACCGTCTCCCAGATGCTCGAGCGCGAGGATTTTCACGCCCGTTTTGAAAAGGAAACCCCGATCCTGCTGCATGAATTGTTGTACCCGTTGACTCAGGGATTTGATTCGGTGGCCCTGAATGCGGACGTCGAGCTGGGGGGGACTGATCAGAAATTCAATCTCCTGGTGGGGCGGGAGCTTCAGCGGAGCTACGGGCAGCCCCCGCAGATTGTATTGACCATGCCGCTGCTCGAGGGGATTGACGGCGTCCAGAAGATGTCCAAGTCGCTTGGCAATTATGTGGGGATCGAGGAATCGCCCAATGAGATGTTTGGGAAAATCATGTCCATCAGCGATACCTTGATGTTTCGCTATTGGGAGTTGCTCACCGATGCCTCCGTGCATGAGATTAAGGGGTGGCGGCAGGAGGTGAGCTCCGGGGGACGTCATCCCATGAAACTGAAGGTGGAACTGGCCAAGCGCATTATCTCGGACTTCCACTCGCCCGGGGCGGCGGAAAAGGCCGGCGAGGAGTTCACACGTGTCTTCTCTGCAAAGGATGTGCCCACCGAGATGGAGGTCAGAAGGGTTTCCCGGTCTCCTGAAAGAATTCGCCTCCCAAAGTGGCTGGCGCAGCTTTCCCTGACCGCCTCGGTGAATGAGGCGAATCGTCTGATCGAGCAGGGAGGCGTTGAAATCAACGGAGTGCGCGCCTCCAGCGTCACCGCGGAATTCGACCTCTCCGTCGCGGGGGAGTTTATTATCAGGGTGGGGAAGAGAAAATTCCTGAAAGTTCTGGTGGAGTAGGCTCGGGACAATAGCGACCATCCCTCCAGTGAGTCCGTGCATCGAAGTCCTCAGAAGCACAAAGTGGTTCCTGTACTGGCATTCCCATGAGTGACCCGGGCAAGAAGAGACCGACGATTGGAGTGGCCCTGAGTGGCGGGGCCGCGCACGGATTCGCGCATATCGGCGTTCTCAAGGTTTTACATGAGGCCGGAATTCCCATCGACCACCTGGTGGGGACCTCCGCGGGCAGTGTCATTGGCGCCGCCTATGCCAGCGGGACCTCGTTTGATGAGATGGTCGAGGTGTGCAGCACCATGCGCTGGAGGGACATTGCCAAACTGACGCTCTCCAGGCGCGGGTTGGCGTCCATCCACCACAGCCAACGCGTATTGGACCGCTTGATCAAGGTAGAGACCTTTGAGGAGCTCCCGCAGCGATTCTATGCCGTGGCGACAGACATCGGAACGGGCGAGACCATCGTGCTTTCACGGGGGAATTTGAAACTCGCCGTTCAAGCCAGTTGCGCCATCCCCGGGCTGTTCATCCCGGTCGGACTCCAGGGTCGTTTTTTGGTGGACGGGGGTCTGGCTGCCAATCTCCCCGTGCAACCGTTGCGACAACTTGGCGTCGACAAGATCATTGCGGTCAATGCGTCCACGCGGCTCGATCCCCGCCACCCCCCGCAGAATTTCTTTCAGATCGTGCTTCAGTCCATGTTTATCGTGGGCCACGCGGCCATGCGCTCGGCTCGGGAAAACGCTGACGTCATCATCGAGCCGGAGGTGAATGACTTTGCCTGGGATGACTTCGAACACTGTCGCGAGATCGCATGGGCGGGGGAGCAGGCGATGCGCCGGTGCCTGCCCCAAATTCAAGCCTGGGTGCCAGCCGGAAAGAAATCGGTTTGGGGTTGGGTCCGCTCCATCTTTCACCCTGTACCGGAAGCTTGATTTCTCACCCATCCGGTTCTATAGTTCCCATTCAATCCATTGTTTTGGAGCGGCTCATGGCTTATTGCGCTAACTGTGGTTTAACGTATCCTCCGGATAAGAGATTCTGTAAAGAATGCGGCAGCGGGCTCTTGGAAGACCCCATCACCCCCTCCCCTTCGGCGGGCCCGGGGCCGGTGCGATGCGCATCCTGCGGGTGGACCCTTCCACGCAGCGAGAGATTTTGTCCCCAGTGCGGGGCTCGTATTGTGTCCTCGGTGCCGTTTGAAGTGACCATTCCAGGTGGAGCGGCTGCGCCCCCGGAAGCTGCGATGGCCACAGAGATTACGCAGCGCTTTACGCAGCAGGATTTCTATACCCCCACGCCCCCGCCAAGTCCGGGGGGAGGGCCTGCGCCTCCGCCGGAAACGCAGGCCTTCACTCCACAGGATCTGTTTGAGTCTTCAACTCCGCAGGTTGCTCCTCCCTCCTCAGTGCCGGCGGGGGTGCCGGCCGTGCCCCGCTCCTATGACGCGGATCAGACCGTCATGGGGGCCCCCATGACCCCACAACCGGTTCCACCAGGCCTGGGGACCCCGTTGCCCCCAGCTGCCGTGACAGAACCACCGCTAGCGCCGGCACCACAGCGAAAGAGCCGTGTCGGAATACTAGTGGTGGTGGCGATCGTTCTGCTTGGAATTATCCTGGGAAGCGCGATGGTGATTCAGAGAATCAGGGCAAAACGGCAGGCGGCCCAGCTGGCTGAGCAGACCCAGGTCACTACGCCGGCCCCTCCACCGCCCGTCGTGACCCCGGAAGTTCCGCCCCAGGATGAGAAGCTCAATGACACCCTCGGCAGGATGAATGCAATCCTTGTTGCCGTCGAGAATTACCGAACCGCCCGAAAGAAATTGCCCCAGTCCTTGCAGGATCTCGGGAGCGTGATGGATGACGCCCAGATGCGCAATGATGGCTGGGGAAATCCAATGATCTATCTGGTGGATCTATCCAATAACACGTTCGTTTTGAGATCGGTTGGCCCGGACGGCAAGAAGGACACGGAAGACGACATCCGGGTGACCGACGACAGCGTGGCACAGTGGCGCGACCAGCATCATGAAGCGGTCGATGAATGGCGTGTCGCCAATCTCGATCTGTTTCAGAAACTGTCCAGTGAGCAGTTTACGACGGACACCAAAGCGGCACTCGAGCGCAAGAAAGCGGAACGCGAGAAGGCGAAGGCAGAGGCGCTGGCGGCTCAGCAGGCAGCCCAACAGGCGGCGCAACGCAAAGCCGACGAGGAGAAGCGGAAGCAACAGGAAGCGGCCCAACTGGCAGAACAGCAACGACTGCAACAGGAAGCCCAGCGCCGCCTTGACGAAGAACGGGCCCGGCAACAGGCCGAAGCCCAGCGCAAAGCCCGGCAGGAGAAAATGAACTTCGTGGAGACTTTCGGCGCAGGATTGTCGCGTTGGTCGGCAGCGAGTTTTGAGACGGTGACGGAGAAGGGGAAACCCGGCATGCGGATCAACGGATTTGGACTGCTCAAGGACGCGTCCGACTGGGAGAATTATACGGCCACATTCGACGTCAAGATCCAGAAGGAGGGCGTGAATTTCATTATTCGCGCGCGCGATCACCAGAATTTCTATTTCCTCAAGTTGACGGATGACAAGGCCCGGGAATACCCGAAGAACAGCCTGATCAAATACCTCTATGTCGGCGGAAAATACCTGAGTGGGCCGGCCTCTAATGAGGCGGCGGGGGCATTGGATATCGTCACGCTCCCTTTCAAGATCAAACGCAACGATTCTTACCATGTGATGATCAGTGTCTCAGGGGGCACGATCCGGACCTCCATCAACGGGCAGGCCGTAGATACCTGGCAGGACAACACCTTCAAGCAAGGCGCCTTCGGATTTAATTGCAGCACCGTGGAACAAGCCACCGTCACCAGTTTCCAGATGCGCTCGAACTGATTTCTCGTTTCAGGTGTGGGGCGGACGTCCTCGTCCGCCCTGCCATCCTTTTCTCAACAAGAAAGCCCACCGAGGGGTGCTTTCAGCCGTCCCCGTCCGCCCTCCTGTCCTATCCGGGCTCAGGTCGCTCCGCGCCGCGGGTTCCCCTATCAAGTGTCACACAATGTCATCAATAGATTGCGGATTGCGGAATTGGGTCTCCGTCCTTCTCGCGTCTACCTTCTTTCAACGGAACCCAAAATCCACAATCGGCACTCCGCAATGGGAATTTCACAATGCAAAATCCGCACTCCGAAATCCGCAATTTCAATACAGTGGTTGTTGAGTTGGAGAGGAGGACTGCTGCTGGGTGGCCAGCATCAGAAGCACGGAGATGGCAAATGAGATGACGCTGACGATGATAAAGATGTAAGTCAAAGCCACGTTCATTGCGGCCGTCCGGATTTGAAGCTCCTTCTGCTCCATCTTGAGAAAAATAATGTCCACCATGTTCTTTCCAAACATGATGATGAGCAGGGCCACACCGGCAATGGAGCGGAAGAAAGAGGTTTGAACATCCCCGAGATCAAACCGGATGAACACCAAAGGGTAGAGGAGCCAGGCCGCGGCAATCCAGAGAAGAATGTTGAGGATGAGGGAAAACATGAAGTCAAAGGTCCGGGAGCCGCAGTGCCGTGTCCGCCGCGCCGAGCAGTTCTGTTCAATGCCATTGTGGATTCGAGCTGTTCTATTCGGTCAGTACCCAATTGTTGTACGGTTCGACCAGCTCGATCCCGCACCGCACTGAATCGCTCGATTTACTTCCCTTGTCCAGCCATCGGATCCTTGCCCGGGCATTGAACTTGGTCGCGATTGAAATGAAGACATCATCTCCGGAGGCGGCACAGTCCCTCGGCAATTCAATGCAGAACCCGCGCGGGCCGACATCAATGGTCTCGACCACCAGCGCGTATTCCTTTCCGTTGCGGTCCCGTCCCAGGATGGTCATGGGGAATTTCAGGGTCATGCGGATGGACTTGCGCGCGTTCTTTTCGGCACTGGGCGTGGATGGGCTCACGTCGATCTACCCTCAAAGAGATTTGAATTCTCAGCAAATGTCATTCGGGTTGCGCCTCTTCTTCGATGGTCCATCGATCGTGGGCCATTCTGATCCGCGGTCCCGCCAAGTGGGGTGACCCCGCGCACACTTAATTTACCACAAATAGATTATCTTGTGTATATCAACGATATCATCACAAGGAATAGGGTGGACGGGACAGCGGCCCCGGAAACCTCGTACGGCTATCAGGATGGGGCCTTGAGGGGCGAGACCGTGTATGACGGCTTGGGCCGTGTCTCTCAGACCCGCCAATACGAAACGGCATCGAATTACATTGTAGTCGACACGACCTACGATGCGATGGGGCGGAAACACTCGGTGTCCAATCCACATCGAGTCACTCCTTTGGCAACCGATGGGATCACCACCTACGGCTACGATGCGCTCTCCTGCGTGCGCACGGTGACGGCGCCCGACGGCTCGGTCACCAATTCCAGCTATTGGGGGAATCAAACGACTGTTTGGGACCCTGCGAACAAGCAGCGTCGCAACACCACGGATGCCTTGGGGCGGCTTACTCAAGTCGATGAGATGCAGGAATATCCGAGCACAGCGGTCTATGCCACAACGACGTACGGATACGACGTGCTGGATGATTTGACGACAGTGAACCAGGGCGGCCCCAGCGGCCAACACCGGACTTTCAATTACGATTCCCTGAAGCGCTTGACGAGCGCCGGCAACCCCGAGAGCGGCACAACATCGTATCCGCTCTACGACGGCAACGGCAACCTGATGACCAAGACCGATGCGCGCAATGTCACCACCCATTACACCTACGACGCATTGAATCGGATACTGACCAAGTCGTATGATATTCCTCAGGGATCGGGCGTCGCCCCGACGGCTCCGGTGTCCTACTGTTACGACACGGCATCCAATGGGGTCGGTCGGCCACGATCGGTGACGCTGGCCAGCGGCTGCACCGGGGACGGCTCCTATTTCGACGCGTACGATGAGATGGGTCGAGTGACAATGACCCACCATGTCACCGATGGCCAGACTTACGGATCCTCGCCAAACCCCACTTACGCGTATAATCTGGCTGGGGAGTTGACCGCAGAGACGTATCCGTCGGGGAGAAAGGTTACGACAGCTTACGATCCGGCGGGGCGGGTCAACGCAGTGACCGGCGAAAAGGCCGGGGAGACGAACAGGAGCTATACAGCCATGCCGAACAGCTCGAACTTCTGGCCGCATGGAGCGGTGCAGTCCATGAATCTGGGCAATGGACTGGTGGAGAGCGCCATTTATAACAACCGGCTCCAGCCGACACAGATCAGCTTGGGGAATCTCGCGAGTTTTGGATACACGTACGGGACGGGCGACAATAACGGGAATGTGGTTACTCAGCAGATCATTACGCCTGCATTGAATGTGACGCAGGGGTACTGCTACGACAAGCTGAATCGCTTGACGGGGATTTACGAGCCGGTGGTGTCCGGCCAATGCCAGACCTCGGGTTGGAGTCAGATGTACGACTACGATCAATACGGCAACCGGACGAATGTGCAATCCCCTCCGTATCTTTCAAACCCGCCCACTGTGGTTCCGGCGCCCGCGATTGACAGCTCCACCAATCGATTCCAGGCAGGAACCGGCTTTGGTTACGACAATGCGGGCAACTTGACTCAAGCACCAAGTGGTGTGAGCTACTCCTACGACGCCGAGAACAGGTTGACCAATTTCAGCAACGGTACCGCGACGTACGCCTATGATGGCGATGGACGAAGAGTAAAGAAAACCGTTCAATCAGCAATTGCCACCACCGTGTTTGTCTACAACGTGCTAGGACAGTTGGTGGCGGAATACTGCAGCGGATCAGGATGCAATAGCATTAGCGGCACTGAATTCCTGACGGCGGATCATCTGGGGAGCACGCGGGTGGTGACGGATGCGTCGGGCGGCGTGATCTCTCGTCATGACTATTTGCCGTTTGGAGAAGCCATTTCAACGGGCATAGGCGGAAGAACGGGGGCAATGGGCTACGAAGATCCTGACGGGATCAATCAGAAGTTCACTGGCAAGGAGCGAGACAGTGAGTCCGGGCTCGATTACTTTCTGGCGCGCTATCACAGTTCAGCCCTGGGAAGATTCGCGTGCCCGGATTTACTCGGCGGACATCTCGAGGATCCCCAAACCCTGAACAAGTACTTGTACACTCGCAACAATCCGGTAACCCTCACAGACCCGACAGGCCTGGATTTCTATCTCACTTGCCAGAAAGAATCCGATACTTGTAAGAAACAAACAGTTGGGTATGATAAGAACGGCGAAGCACAGACGGCTCTAGTGCAAGGCACGTTGGACGATAAGGGAAACTTCACGGCCACGAAGATCAGTAACGATCAGAGTGGAAACCTTGTAGACCAAAATGGCATCCAGTACACCGCAAAAGTAGGGCCGAATGGGGTGTCCTTTTCGCCAGCTGGGGTTGAAAATGCAACCTCTTCGAGCGGCGTGTTCGTAAATGGAACCAGTCCCACCACAATTCAGGGTTCGGGCGACTTCCGGGGGTTCACTTTTACGTTCCAGTATAGTCAGCTTGAATCCAACCAAACCGCAGCAGGAATTTTCAGCTTTGCGGGAACTCCCGAGCAAGCCGGGGCTGCTCTAGAAAGAGCCGGGTTATGGAATATGCACGCTCTTGGCGTGCACGCAGGTTATGACGAATACCGCACCACCGGTCATGGGCTCTTCTGAGCGAATGCCACCCATTTCAATCTCCTGCAACTCAGTGTTGATCCGAGGGCTACCGTGCCACAGACCCTCGGGAATATGCATTTCGGAGAACACTCTCCTCTTGGACTCGGGATATTCCCGCACATCTGGGAGGTGCCAAAATGAACGAATCAACGGATCGTACTTTTAGCCGATGGTGCGGTTGGGCCGGCCTACTGCTGTTCGTGGGAATGTGGGTACAGTTGGCTCTGATGCCGTTCGTAGGCGCATCGATCAAGGGGTTCTTTGGGCGAATATTCCCGCAGCAGATTTTTATCCAATTTCTCGCCTCATTGATACTAACAACGGTTGCAGGTTTAACAGGCCGCAAGCGCTGGCTCATAGTTTCAGTTGCTGCGCTCCTGTCGATTACGTTGTTCATTGCTGGTTTGGTTCTTGACTAATTATGACTTTGTTGACAAATCAAAAAGGGAGCCAGAGCCCATTCATCCAGTGCCATTCGTCCCTATTTTTGCTTCCGTCTTCAAGAAAAGCGGGGGTCAGAAAAGAAACTGGGGTCGCATCTCCATAATCCATATTTCGTCTCGGTGTTGAGTATTGGCGTGAATTTTCAAAAGGTTTGAGTCGCGGTCGAGAGCGAGGGCGACAGCCCAGTCGGCTTCCAGCAAGTGCCGGAAGCGCCGGACGGCTTCGCAAACGGCCTTGAAGGAACAAAAGGGATCAGGCCGCGACATTCGACAAATTTCTTCTATTCCATGGCCACGCTCTTTGCCCAGGCAGCAAACGAATTGTCGATTGTCGCGGCCTGATCCCTTTTGTTTCAAAAAGGTCATCCCTACGCAGGCATGCCAACGACGCATGCCTGCGGCACCCGGGAGTGACATCGCGTCAAATCCAGCTGAATAGCAGGAAAAAAGGAAGGTAGCTCTGAGGGCTCTGAGCAATTTCGACTCTATGTCACCACGAAAGAAGGCACTGCAGACGCTATCCTAAAGGCACAGAATTTCAGATGGACGCTGGGACATGAAGGATATCCTGACAGCCGCCAGTTGAAGGGAGGAGAACCAAGCATTCAATTTTGTTTCTCTAAGGATGGTAGGCGGGCGGATATAGATGTCGATTACGAGTCCAAAGATTTCCCGAATGTCTTATTTAACGGACACTCGAAGCCCGCGAACTCGGATGTTCGAGCAGGGGAGCACTTCGATAGACACAAAAAACGTTTTTCAGAAATTCCACTTAAGAGGCGTTATGATCCGTCTTCTAAATAGGGTTATCCTTCCTTTGATGGTTATGTTCATGGGAACTGGATCGATGGTAATGCAGGCATGGGCGGGGCCATTGTCCGAGTCGTTGCTGAGAGGCTCCTAAAGACACTGTTTCCATGAGGTCCGTGAATATGTCAAGGTACCTACACAAATGTCCAAATTGTGGTGCAACTATCGTACCGACAGAAATTCCATTTGGGAAAGCCTCGTGTTTCCCATGCCCCTCCTGTGGCGATCTACTTCAGGTTGTCGAACCACACTCCCTTGCAATTTGGATATCAAGCATTCTGGTCGGCGGCACAATCTCTTATAGTTGCGGGCTTCGCGGGCTCTTGTTGTTCCTCGCAGGACTGTTTGGCTCGCCGTTCCTATACCTTATGGCCGGTTTCGTCATGGGTTTGGTCGGGACCCGGACCAGACTCCGAAAGTTTGTACCAAGACGCCCTTCATCTCGTGATGGTGAATTGTCCCTCCATCTGAGGGATAACCAGCGCCGTTGAACCTGTCCGAGGATTTGGAGTATTGCAACGAAACAGGCGAGGTGCACGGCGTGGCAACCTGTAGAAATCTTCAAAGCCGCTAACCATGGCATCGTTCATCCCCTACCTGGCCTTGGCAATTTTCCCGATAGCTTCGATTGTGCCCTTCAACCTATTCCGTTTTTCCTGGGGTTACCACCACGGCCTTCAGAAAATGCCGGATGATGTGCGGGAAAGGGCTGAGAAGGTTGACCGGTTCACTTGGCCGTTCCATAAACTACTAACGATTGCCCCTGTCATTTTGCTGATGAAACATGAGGGTGTGTCGCCTCGAGCCACAGGATTGCATTTGGACGTTTGGCAGCTGAATGCAGCACTTGGTATCTGTACCGGGCTCATGCTAGTTGTCATCCAAGGATTACTTTGGAGGTTGATGAATCGGAGGATGGGAAGTCTGGATGATGCTGAATGTGCAAGAGGCCCAGCATCCCTGTGGTTATTGGAATTCCTGTTTGGCGCATTTTCCGAAGAACTTTGGCTGGCTTTTTGCCTTGTCGGATTGAGGCGGACATGTCATTCCATTCCCTTGTCAATTCTGTTGACGGCCATTGCCTTCGGCCTGGCTCATTTTCCATATGGCTTTGGAGCCTTTGCCACAGCTTCCTACGGCGCTCTTTCAGGAATGCTCTTCCTATGGCGCAGTTCCCTGCTACCGTCGTTTCTATTCCACTTCGTGGGTAACATCGGCTCGCTCTACTGGGCCCGCCGAGGGGTTGCCCAGCTTCCACTTCAACGGTGAATGTTTGGGGTCGGACCAAGGCAACTCCCTGAAAAGGTTGTCGCTGATCGAAAAAGGGTAAAAAATTTAGCGTCAGATCTTTTCAATTGATTCTGCTGCAAAACCCCCTGTTTTTCAGGACCGATTTGTAGCGGGAGAGGGGATCGGTTCCGACAACGGGACGATTCCTGTCAGGACTCGATGTTTTTTCAGGTATTAAGATTTTCGGGTCAGGTCTAAATTTTCAATTGTTCTCCTGCACAGGTATCAAGATTGAAAATTTAGACCTGATCCTATTTGGCGTTTTGTGGTTGCCGTTTTCCCTCCGCGCATTCCCGACAAAAGCGTTCTCCCATCCAGAAAATGCTTGGGGTCACGTCTTCCCAATCTCCAAATTGAGATTGGGTGTTCTGGATGATTTCGGATAAGTACTGGTCTTAATACATTTTGCATTCGAACTAGCGGATGACGCCGGAGAAACTGACATAGTTCAACCCGACCGCGAGAGCGCCCGGCGGTTTGAGTCTCAGCCCTCCGTACCGACGGGAAGAGTCTTCCCTGGGCTCTTTCTTCATTCTCTCAACGATGCGAACCACCCCCGCAAAATCCGGCCGCGTTTGCATCGCTCGCAGGAGGGTTGTTCCTTTTTGGTCTCTGCAATCATCCGCTCGTCGCTGTCTCAGAAGAGCAAATTCCAAAGTCCAACTAAAACCGAAGCTGTGAAATGAGCGTCGTCCCTCGCAGGCATGCAAAGAACGCATGCCTGCGGCACCCGACCTTGATCGCATTGCCTGCGGCACCCAGCAAAGTCCAAAATCCAAATAGAACCCAAAGTCCAAGTAAAACCGTAGCCGTGAAATGAGCGTCGTCCCTCGCAGGCATGCAAAGAACGCATGCCTGCGGCACCCGACAGCCCGCGGCACCCGACCTTGATCGCATTGCCTGCGGCACCCAGCAAAGTCCAATATCCAAATAGAACCCAAAATCCAACTAAAACCGAAGCTGTGAAATGAGCGTCGTCCCTCGCAAGCATGCAAAGAACGCATGCCTGCGGCACCCGCCAGTGATTTTGTTTAAGGTGTTTCGGCCGACCAGTTGTCGATTAGACGCGTCGTTCCGAGGTAAGCGGCGACGGCAATCAAAGTCCCCTTCCGAATCGTATCAACCGGACGCAGGGTGGCGGGGTCGACCAATTCGATATAATCGACCCTGGCCAGCGGCTCGCCGTCAAAAACCTTCTTCATGCCTCCGCGAATCACATCCGCATTAGATTCGCCTCTCTCGATCATGGCCCGCGCCCGCAAGAGACTGTGGTGAAGGACCAAGGCCGCCTGGCGTTGGGCAGGGCTCAAATACCGATTTCTTGAACTCATGGCCAGACCGTCGGGTTCGCGCACAATGGGACAGGTTACAATCTGGACATTGAATTTCAGGTCGCGGGTCATCCGTTCGATGAGGATTGCCTGCTGCGCATCCTTTCGTCCGAACACCGCAAAGTCGGGCGTGACAATGTTAAACAGTTTCGCGACCACGGTCGTTACACCGCGGAAATGGCCGGGACGAGTGGTCCCACAGAGGTAACCCCCCCAGCCTTCCACTTCGACAAAGGTACGTGAATCCTCCGGATACATTTCCTCCACCTCAGGGGTGAACAGATATTCAACGTCCAGGGCAGAGAGCATTCGGCAGTCACTTTCGAGATCGCGGGGATATCGGGTGAAGTCCTCGTTGGGACCAAACTGGGTGGGGTTGACAAAGATCGACACGACGACGGTGTCGGCGAGTTCCCGGGCCCGACGAACCAGGCTCAGATGACCTTCGTGCAAGGCCCCCATGGTGGGGACGAATGCGAGGGACTGTTGGCGGGCATGGAGGGCTTTGGCCACCTCACGCATTCGAGATGCTTTGGATACGATTTCCATGCGAAGTTTCCGAATGATAGGATTCCTGGTCGGAAGGGAAGCGGGAGTTGTGGACATCGTCAATGAATTCGGAAATCGCCGCGGCCGCGGATTCGCGAAGGTGCGCGTATTGCCGCACAAACTTGGGAACACGCCCGCTGTTGAGGCCGAGCAGATCGTTCAGGACCAGCACCTGGCCGTCACAGTCAGGTCCTGCACCAATGCCGATGGTGGGGGCCTTGACGGCTGTCGTGATCCGCTGGGCGAGGTCTCGGGGAATTCCTTCGAGGACAATCGAAAACACACCCGCTTCATCGAGGGCCAGGGCATCCTCGAGGATCCGCTCTCCGGCTGCTTCGGTCTGTCCCTGCACCTTGAAGCCGCCGAAATTGAGCAGGGACTGGGGCGTCAGCCCGACGTGTCCCATCACGGGGACTTCCGCGTCCATCAAGCGGTTCACCAGGGAAGCGCGCTTCACGCCGCCTTCCAGTTTGACGGCCTCAGCGCCGCCTTCCTTGACAAAACGGAGAGCATTGCGGACCGCCTCTTCCTCATTGATCTGGAAGGAGCCGTAGGGCATGTCGGCGACCAATAAGGCCCGTACGACACCTCGCCGCACCGCCCGCACATGCATCAACATCTCCTCCATGCCTACGGGCAATGTGGAGTCGTATCCGAGTTGAACCATCCCCACCGAATCGCCGACCAGGATGATGTCGATCCCGGCCTCATCGACGATGCGGGCCATTGTGAAATCATACGCCGTGAGACAGGTGATCTTTTCAGGCTTGAATTTTCTTTGGTAAATCTTCGGGACGGTAACCTTGGCGGGTTGAGAAGTAGTCTGTTGACTCATCGAAGTATCCTCCAAAAGGACTGGTAGAACCTTCACGGGCTTGGCCGGTGATCTGGAGAGCTTGAAGAACCCAAAGGACATCCCTGCCGGCGTCCCGCTCAATAATGCGGATTGATGCGGTCACCTCAGCTGTCCGTCGCCACTCAAGATCTTCAGCCGGTCGAGCTTTTCGGGGACCTATTCTAGTCCAAATGGCCCTCGCGCAAAAGCCATTTTTACATGACATTTTTACATGACTGCTCAGGCCTCCTAATATGCCGCGGTGCTCTTTGTGGGCTTTGATCATTGAAGTTCGGTCGAACCTACTGGGGATGGTAAATAATACTGACAGATGACAGCTTCGCATGAAGTGGCATGCTTTGGTAGCCGTGATCCGCTCGCTTTTCCGCGGATCACGGGTTTTTGCGACCGGCCGGGAAAACCCCGCGATCCCCAAAACCGGGATCACGGCTACCAAAGCTTGTGCAACCCAACCTTCATGGGAGGACGAGTTTCACTATATATGATCATCATCAATAGGAAATTGGGGTTTGAGTTCTTGCTTCTTCCTGGATCATTTGGATTTGAGCGGCAGGTAATATTGGGTGCCTTTGACCGGTTGCTGGAGGCGATGGAGCAAATCATTCAGGTCTTCATTTCGCTCCACGAAGTCGATTTCCGCGGTATTGATCACCAGCAGGTCAGTGGCGCTATAGTGAAAGAAGAAGTGGTCGAAGGCCTTGACGACTTCGGTCAGATAATCGAATGATATCTGACCTTCGAAGTTCTTCTCGCTTTTCTCGATCCGGCGCATGAGCGCTTCGGTTGTGGTCTGAAGGTAGATCACCAGGTCGGGCTTGGGAAGCTGCTCGCTCAATAAAGCAAAGTACTGTTCGTAAATGCGCAGTTCCTCATCGCCGAGATTAATGAAGGCAAAAATCTTATCTCTTTCAAAAATGAAATCGCTCAGAATGGTCGAGGCATAGGGGGAGGAAGAGTCGAACTCCTTGAGCAACCGATACCGCTGCATCAGGAAGTACATCTGGGAAGCGAAGGCAGCTCCCGACCGATCCTCATAAAAATCTCTCAAGAAGGGATTGTCCCTGCAGTCCAGGATCCGGCGGGCGTGGACGCGCTCAGCCAGGATCTCGACCAGCCGCGATTTTCCAACGTGAATCGGACCTTCAATGGCAATGTAGCGGGGATGAAGGGCCTGCGTCTGTGAGCCGAAAAACGCACGGGGTGGCATACGTGCCGGGATTATAGGGAAGTCAAAATCTTAACGCAACGTCGAATTGGAGGACGTTTGACCTTTGGGTTTCCTTGCTGCCGGAAGAGGGGAGTTCGATCCTTCAAGGGTTCGGCCCCAACGTGCTGGTACCTAATCACCTGGATTCAGGCGATAGCCCACCCAGGGTTCAGTCAGGATATATCGTGGGTTTTGGGGAGCAGGTTCGATCTTCCGCCGCAACTGGTTGATGAACACCCGGAGGTATTCCGTTTGATCCGACGATTCCCACCCCCACACGGCCTGAAGCAGGGAGCGATGGGTCACCACCTTGCCGGCGTTGCTGACGAGATACTTGAGCACCTCAAATTCCTTGGGAGTGAGCTTGACTTCCCTTCCCGCCACCGTGACGCGACGCTCGTCGGTATTGAGCGTAATGTCGCCAACCGTCCAGGTGGCGCTTCCCGGAGTCGAAGACGAAACGCGACGCAGCACGGCCCGCAGTCGTGCCAGGAGCTCCTCCATGCTGAACGGTTTTGTGACATAGTCATCCGCCCCCAAATCCAGCGCCGAGACTTTATCCTTTTCGGAGCCGCGGGCCGAGAGCACAATGATTGGCACGTCTGAAAACTCGCGCAATCGACGGCACACCTCCAGCCCGGACATGCCCGGCATCATCAGATCCAGGATGATGACGTCCGGCAGTTCCTTGCGAATCTCCTCCAATGCCTCTTCCCCTGAAGCCGCTGTCCGGACGTCAAACCCTCGCACCGGCAAACTGGTGCGCATGACCCGCAGGATTTGCGGTTCATCATCGACGACGAGCAGAATGGGCTTGCGGGCGAGAGAGGGAAGCGACATGAGTTTCCGAAAAGTTCCAGTCCCCACGAGGGCCCTCGAATGAGGTCTCCCTTGGGGAAAATCGAGAATTGCTCCTTCTCGAATCAACGACTTCAGGTGTTGCCGAGGTGTCTGGGTTAAGGCTCCTCACCCGCAGCCACCACCTCGGGGGTTTCCTTGCATTCGACCGGGATCCTCAAGGTAAACGTGGCGCCGCCTTCAGGATTGTTTTCGCACCCGATGCTGCCCCCGTGGGCTTCAGCGATGCCTCGGGCGATGGGGAGGCCCATGCCGGTCCCTTCGCCGCGACGCATCGAAGAATGCCGGCCGCGGTAGAATTTGTCAAAGATGCGTTCCATTTCCTCGTGCGCAATCCCCGGTCCGTGATCCCGGACTGTAAATATCAAATGCCCACTCTCAATGCGGGATTGCAGGAGAATCTTCGTGCCCGGCGGAGAATACTGGCCTGCATTTTCGACCAGGTTGGAGAGTGCCTGGGCGATGAGGCGCGAGTCCATCTCCACCAGCGGCAAGCTCTCCTTCAAATCAATATCCACCGAATGATCCTGGGTGACAGAGAAGCACCGGTTGAGCACTTGCGTGATGACCTCAGAGATTGCCCCCCATTGCCTTGAGGGGCGCAGCTCTCGCGCTTCAATCCGGGCCATCTCCAACAGGTTGTCGACCAGGCGGGACAGTCGGCCAACCTCTTCGCTGATGATAAGATGAAACTCCCGCAGGGTGGCTTTATCCCATTCCACCTCGTTTTGAAGCAGGTTGTCAATCGAGGCCCGGATCGAAGTGAGGGGCGTCCGCAAGTCATGTGAAACCGATGCCAGCAACGCCGATTTCAATTCATTGCTCTGTCGCAAGGCTTCGGTCCGGCTGAGTTCTTTGAGGAAACGAGCCCGCTCGAGGGCGAGCGCCACCAGTCCCGCCATGGCGTCCAGTGTTTCTCGTTCCACCGGCCGCGAAATCATGACGAGCACACCGATGGATTTCACACCCACCCGCAGAGGCGTACATGCGATTGTTTCGCCACCCCGTGTCGCCTGCTTATCGTCCTGCAGGTCAATTCGGTGGGGCATCAATCGGGTTTCGCCGGATTCGAACACCTCATCCAATACCCGTTCCGACGGGGGAAAGGAGCTGAGGTCCGACGCATCGGCAGCGGTCGCGGCCCGTTGCCAGTCACCCTCATCGTCCCGGATAAAAACCGAGCAATGACCGGCGTGGAAAATCTCAACCACCTGGCGGGCGATCGACGAAACCGCGGTCTCGGTTTCCGTACTCATAATGATGGCTCGACCCAGTTGAAACAGCTTCCACATCTCTTGCCTTCGGTCCTCGGCATCCTGCGTCCGGGAGCGGGCGGTCGAGGAAAGATGACTCGCAATGATCGCGGTAACCAGGAAGGCGGTCAATGCAATCCAGTTTTGCGGGTCTTGAATGGTGAATGTTCCCAGGGGGGGGAGGAAAAAGTAGTTGAAGCACAACATGCCTGCAATCGAGGCCAGGATGGCGGGGCCGAGTCCGGAAGCCGAGGCGGAGAGGAGCACGACCAGCAGAAAACTGAGCGCCACCGTGGTGTTGTTGACTCTCGGGATGAGGAACTTGTAGAGAGCGACAACGACGGCCACACCCGCTGCTGAGGCGGCATAGTCGATCCAGTTCTGACGAGTAGTCACCTTCACGAAGGGTGATTATATACCGGATTGGAGAAATCCTGTTACCTGCCCCCGGCTCAGCCTGTTCGTCGAGCCTGATGCCATCGCCGGGCGGCCACCAGGGACCAAACAGCCTCCACCAATCCAAACGGCCAGGCGCCCTGGAGGAACCCGTAAACCGACCCAAGCGCACACGCTACAGCGAAGGACAATATGAACCAGCGACTGCGGTGCTCCAGGGCGTAGCATACCAGCATCGCGACAACGGCGAACAGTCCAAAGGCCGAAAGTGGGCTCATACGGGCTCGCTTGTTCCCTCCCTGTGTGTTATCGGCGCGGGATATCTCCTGGGGGGATCACCTGGACGGCAGCATCTCTCACGGCAGAAAGAAACCGGTTGATGATCGATCCCCTCAACAGAATCTCCCACCGTGAGCGCGCCGACTGCCCGAAGATGACATGAGTAATCCCTTCCCGTTTTGCAAATTCAATAAGGGCGTCCGCCACTTTTCCGGACTTGAGATTCACCACCGTGGCGCCCAGGTCCTCCGCCAGCATTGTGTTCTGCTGCAACTGAGCGGCATCTTCAGGTTTCAATGGAGTTGCAGAGGCGCCGGTGGTATCCACATGAACCGCAAACCACACGGCACCCAGCCGGCCCGCAATGCGCGCACCCGTTCGGAGCAATTTGAGCGCCGTCGAACTCGATGACATGGAGACCATGACTTTTTCAGGAATCTGGGCCGGTTCAAGGCCTTCGCGTGCCCGGTATTGGGCAGCCTTGGCTCCCACCTCCTCGGCGACCGCACGTAGTGCCAGCTCGCGCAGGGTGGAAAGATTTCCTTTTCGAAAGAAGTTCGTCAGCGCCTGTTCAATTTTTTCGGGCTTGTAAATTTTCCCCTGCCGGAGTCGATTGCGAAGTTCCTCCACGGTCACATCCACATTGACCACTTCGTCGGCGCGTTTGAGAAAGCTGTCCGGGACGGTTTCGCGGACGCGCACCCCGGAAGAACGGGCAATCACATCGTTGAGGGTTTCGAGGTGCTGGATGTTGACCGCCGTCATGACATGGATTCCCGCCTCGAGAATGTCCAGCACATCCTCATAGCGCTTGCGATTTTTGGATCCCGGCACGTTACTGTGCGCCAGTTCGTCGACGAGGCAAACCTGCGGCTTGCGAGCCACGATGGCGTCCACATCCATCTCTTCGAGCACGACCCCGCGGTAGCCAATCTTCTTTCGAGGGATAATCTCCAGATCCGCAATCTTGGCTTCGGTCTCGGCCCGTCCGTATGTTTCGACGAATCCGATGACCGTGTCATACCCCTGTTTGCGCAGGATGTGGGCGTCCTGGAGCATTTCGTAGGTCTTGCCCACGCCCGGTGCCGCGCCAACATAAATGCGCAGACGGGCCCGCTCCGACTCACCCAGCTTGGCGAGCAGCGATTCGGCGCTCGGCCGTGAAGTGGCGTCGGGGGTCTTCACGCTCATGTCTATACTCGCGCACCCATTGTAGAACCGCCTAAAGGAAGGGTAAAGGTGAACACAGTCCCTGAGCCCACAACACTGGAGACGGCTACCTGTCCACCCTCGGCTTGCACCAATCGTTTCACCAGGGCCAAACCTAATCCCGTTCCCCCCCCTGGTTTTCCCTGGGCATGGACGAACCGGCTGAAAATGTTGGGCAGGTCTTCCTCGGGTATTCCCTCGCCGGTGTCCCGAACGGAGAATACCACATTGTTCTCCCGCTCCTCTGCGGAGATCGTCACTTGTCCGTCGCGAGGGGTGTGTCGAAGCGCATTTGACAGCAGATTGTCAAAGACCCGTTTCACCGCTTGCCGATCGGCCAGGATGTAAGGCAGATCCGGCGCGACGGTGTGATCCAATTTTAAATGGCGACTATCGGCCAGGGCGGCATGTTGGAGAACGGCCTCCCGCACCAGATCAACGGGCCGGCATGCCTCCAAAGACATCTGATGTGCTCCCGAGTCAATCTCGGCGAGTTGGAGCAGATCCCCCATCAAATCATCGAGCTGTTCGGCATTACGGCGCGCGTCCATCAACAAGTCCAATTGCTGGTCAGTCAACTCGCCGGTATAGTGTCCCGCCAGGGTATGCAGTGCCAATTGAAGCGAATGGAGTGGAGTGCGCAATTTGCCCGAGGCGATGGAAATGAAGTCGCTCTTGATCCGGTCCACATCGCGAAGGGCGGTGATGTCCTCCAGAAGTGTGACCGCACCGAGGAGTCTCCCGTTCTCATCCCGCATCGGCGTGGTTCGCAAGCGGTAACTCCGGTCGGCTCCCCCCACTTTCACAGGCACCAACGCCGCCTCGGTCTCTTCCGCGACCGGGCGTTGCATGGAGACCGCCGCCTCGACCGCGCGCAAGATGGGTCCCCCGGCACTAAAATCAGCAAGTGATAGACCCCGGCCGATGTCTTCGGCACTCTTGGAGACACCAAACAGTTGAGCGGCGGTGTGGTTCAACTTGATCACCCGGCCCTGCGCATCCGTCACAATGACGGGCTCGTAAATGGATTCGATCACGGCGTTCGATTTCTTCTGTTCGATCTGCAACTGCCAGTAATTGGACTTCCTCAGGTCTTTGAGGTGAACGGCCATACGGTTGAACTCAGCCGCTAAGATTCCGATTTCATCCTCCGAAGAAATGTCAATGTGCTGGTCGAAATCGCCCTCGGCGATCTGCTGGGCTTTTTCCGTGAACACGAGGAGGGGATCGACGATATACGCGGAAAAACGCCACGCGAACGCGAGGGCAAAAAGGACGCCGAAAAACACAACCGTCACGGTCGAGGCCTGGGCATTCCAGGATTCGGACAAGGCGCGCCCGTTGGCATTCACCATCGCCTGCTGGTTCAGATGCAGCAGGTCATCCAGCCGGTTTTTCAGGTCGATGAAGGAGGGCTCAAGCCGGTCAAAGTAAACCTTCGAATCCCCTGTCGGTGGGCGGGCTTCCTTCACACCCAGAAAATCTTCCAGCAGGCGGCTGTACCCGGAATTCTTTGTCTCGATATCACTTATGATTCTATCTTCGCCGGGTTCGGTGACATTGTGAGCGGCAATTTGGAATTGCTGCGCAAACTTCTGTGCATTGGCTGAGAACTGCTGCCTGGCCTTGTCCTGGTGGCCCGCGATAAAAAACATGGCGGCCGAGTCCTCCCGCTCGAGCGCTTCCTTCATGTTTTCAGCAGCGACAATGCTCTTGTAGTTGTTGGAGAGGATGGTATCCACGTTTCGGCCGAGGCGAATAAAATGATAAATGCTTACCGCGCTGACCCCCAATATGACAAGGGTCAGTAATCCATAACTATACGCAAGTTTTTTCCTCAGGGTTTTCATGGTCTATCCTTACTGAGAGATCCCGGCGCCCCTTCTCACGATGCATGGACCCTCTGCGTGCCGGGGGCGCCGAGATGGGTCTTGGATCATCCATCATGTCACCGAAGCGGTCTAATTCCTATTTCGCTACCCGCTGCCTTGATGCAGGGAATTTCTCATCTAATTCAAGATTGAGTTCCAGAACGTTCACTCTCGGTTCACCGAGAAATCCCAATTGCCTGCCTTCCGTGTGTTTGGCCACGAGCCCTTGGAGATCCTCCCGCCCGGCACCCCGCTCTTTAGCGACGCGCGGCACTTGGAATGCAGCAGCGGCAGGGGAAATGTGCGGATCCAGGCCTGAACCTGAAGCCGTCACCAAATCGATCGGAACCGGCACACCCGGATTCTCTGCCTGTAGGGCGGCGACATCTGCTTTCACTCGATCAATCAATTGGTGATTGGTGGGGCCGAATTGCGATCCGTTGGAATTGGCAGCATCATAGCCGTTTCCGGCTGCCGAAGGGCGAGAGTGGAAATACCCCGAGCCCGTGAACCCCTGTCCGATGATCGCGGATCCGACAACCTTGCCATCCTTTTGAATTAACTGCCCATTGGCCTGTTTCGGGAATAAGAACTGCGCAATCCCTGTCAGCACCAGCGGATAGATGATCCCCAGCAGAATCGTCGTGGCCAGGGTCATTAATACTGCAGTGAGAAGGTTCTTCTTCATGGCGAATTCCTCTTAGGCCAGTCCCATACGAGTAATCAGCATGTCGATCAGTTTGATCCCAATGAATGGGATAATGATTCCACCGACGCCATAGATCCACAGATTGCGTCGCAGGAGCGCTGCGGCGCCGAGCGGGCGGTACTTCACCCCGCGCAGTGCCAGGGGAATCAAAGCGACGATGATCAGGGCGTTAAAAATCACCGCGGAGAGCACCGCGGACTCGGGGGTGCGCAGGCGCATGATGTTCAGCGCATTCAGGACGGGGAAGGTTCCCGCGAACATTGCGGGAATGATGGCAAAGTATTTTGCCACATCGTTGGCGATGGAAAATGTAGTTAACGCTCCTCGCGTCATGAGCAATTGTTTGCCGATTTCCACGATCTCGATGAGCTTGGTGGGGTTGGAATCGAGGTCGACCATATTGCCGGCCTCTTTGGCGGGCATGGTTCCGGTATTCATTGCGACGCCGACGTCGGCCTGCGCCAGGGCGGGCGCATCGTTGGTGCCGTCGCCCGTCATGGCCACCAGCTTTCCTTGCGCCTGCTCGCGCCGGATCAAATCCATTTTGTCCTGGGGTTTGGCTTCCGCCAGGAAATCATCGACGCCCGCCTCGCGAGCGATGGCCGCGGCTGTCAGGGGATTGTCGCCGGTGATCATCACGGTTCGGATGCCCATTTGCCGCAGGTGGTCAAACCGCTCTCGCATGCCCCCTTTGACAATGTCTTTCAGGTGAATCACCCCCAGCGCCCGATTCCGGTCGGCGACCACAAGCGGTGTTCCGCCCGTGCTTGAAATTCTCTCGACGAAGGCCTTTAATTCTTTGGGTACCGTGCCTTCCTGGGAAACGATGTATTCAATGATAGCGTCGGCGGCGCCTTTACGGATGCTGCGGCCGTTGAGGTCGACCCCCGACATCCGGGTGTGCGCGGAGAATGGGATGAAATGCGCCTCATGGGCGGCCAGTTCCCGTCCGCGCAATCCGTATTTGGTCTTGGCCAGCACAACGATGGAGCGGCCCTCCGGGGTTTCGTCGGAAAGACTGGAGAGCTGTGCGGCGTCAGCGATTTCATTCTCCTCTATGCCGGGGAGCGGAATGAACTCGACCGCCTGACGGTTGCCGAGGGTGATGGTCCCCGTCTTGTCCAAGAGCAATGTGTTTACGTCGCCGGCCGCTTCCACGGCGCGACCAGACATAGCCAGAACATTGTGCTGAATCACGCGATCCATGCCGGCAATGCCAATAGCAGAAAGCAATCCGCCGATTGTTGTTGGAATCAAACACACGAGCAACGAGACCAGGACAAACACGGTTTGCGGAGTGCCCGAATAAATGGCGAACGGCTGCAACGTGACGACTGCGAGAAGAAAGATGATAGTTAATCCGGCGAGCAGGATGTTCAGCGCAATTTCGTTGGGCGTCTTCTGCCGCTCCGCCCCCTCGACGAGGGCGATCATCCGATCGAGAAAGGTTTCTCCGGGATTGGAACTGATGCAGATCTTGATCCAGTCAGAGATGACTCGCGTGCCGCCCGTGACCGCCGAACGGTCGCCCCCCGACTCACGGATCACCGGCGCACTTTCGCCCGTGATGGCCGACTCGTCCACGGAGGCGACGCCCTCGGTGACCTCTCCATCACCGGGAATGAACTCACCCGCCTTCACCAGGACAACGTCCCCCTTCCGTAATTTGGAGGCGGGGGTTTGAATGGTTTGAACTCCTTCAACCCCGGGTCCCTGGTCTTTGAAAACGAGATTGGCCAACGTCTCAGTTTTGGCCTTGCGGAGCGTATCCGCCTGGGCTTTGCCGCGTCCTTCGGCCATGGCTTCGGCAAAGTTTGCAAACAACACCGTGAACCATAGCCACAGCGTGATCTGCAAGTTGAACCTTAAGCCGGGGTGCCCTTGAAGGACATCGCGCAGGAGCAGCGCCGTGGTAATCACGCTTCCGATTTCCACCACAAACATGACGGGGTTCCCCATCATCTTTCGTGGATTCAATTTCAGGAAGGCATCCCAGATGGCCCTCCGGACAATTCCCCAATCCCAAACTGCTTTCTTCTTTGTTTTAGCCGTCATCGTAGAATCCTTCAGAAGACTTTGCCCGCGCTCATGAGCAGATGCTCAAGGATCGGGCCGAGACTGAGCGCCGGGAAGAATGTCAGCGCCCCGACAATCAAGATCACGCCCATTAAGAGCACTGTGAAGAGCGGGGTGGTCACAGGAAAAGTACCCAGCGAAGGAGGAACATATTTCTTCCGCGCCAGGTTGCCGGCAATTCCCAACATGGGGATGATCATGAAAAACCGGCCCACCAGCATGGTGATGCCACCAGAGGTGTTGTACCAGGGCGTGTTCCCGGTGAGACCACCGAAGGCGGAGCCATTGTTGCCCGCCTGGGACGTAAAGGCGTACAGGATTTGTGTCAAGCCGTGCGGACCCGGATTGCTGATGCTCGAGGTGCCGAATCCCACGACCGAGGAGATTGCCGTGAAAACAAGAATGACAAGTGGAAATACGAGTGCTACCAGCATCGCCATCTTGACGTCGTAGGCTTCGATCTTTTTTCCGAGATACTCCGGCGTACGGCCCACCATCAACCCCGCAATAAACACGGCCAGCACCACATAAATCAGAATGCCGTACATCCCCGCCCCGACTCCTCCGAAGATGACCTCGCTCAACATGATGTTCACGAGCGGAACCATGCCTCCCAGCGGCGTATATGAATCATGCCACCCGTTGATCGCCCCGCAGCTGGCGTCGGTGGTCACGGTCGCGAACAGCGACGAGTTGGCGATGCCAAAGCGGACCTCTTTTCCCTCCATGTTTCCGCCCGGTTGGAGAGCGCCTGCCCGCTGATCCACCCCCGGCAGGAGGGGATTTCCGTGTGCCTCTGCCCAATAGGCGGCCGTCACACCGGCCAGGAACAGGATCGCCATCGCCGCCCACACGGCCCAGCCATGGCGCTGTGAGCCTGTCATTCGGCCGAGGGTGTAAGTGAGCCCCGCTCCGATGGCAAAAATCGAAAACATCTCGATGAGGTTTGACAGCGGAGTCGGATTCTCAAAGGGGTGTGCGCTGTTCGCATTAAAAAACCCACCGCCGTTCGTACCCCACTCCTTGATGATCTCCTGCGACGCCACCGGACCCTGCGCGATGGTTTGTTCGGCTACCGTATCCATCACAGGCTTGCCGTCGGGCCCGATCATTGGCTTCCCATCTGGGCCGACTTTCTGCACCTGGAACGGCTCGACCAGTGCAGTCTTCTCGTACGGTCGAAGATTCTGAACGACGCCTTGCGAGACCAGCAGCAACGTCCCGACGAAGCAGAACGGCAGCAGCACCCACAGGCAGCTCCGAATCAGGTCGACCCAGAAGTTGCCAATGGTCTCCATCTGTCGACGCGCGATGCCGCGGATGAATGCGATGGCCAGTGCGATGCCCACCGCCGCCGAGACGAAATTGTGGTAGGCGAGCCCCGCCATCTGAGTGAAATAGCTCATCGTCGTTTCGCCGCCATAGTTCTGCCAATTCGTGTTCGTCGTAAAGGAAGCCGCCGTGTTGAACGCCAGAGGAGGGGGTGACACTGCGCCGAGCTGTTGCGGGTTGAATGGCAGGAAACCTTGCAGCCGTTCGATCAGGTACAACAGCAGCATCGAGACGACACTGAACAGGAGCATAGCCCCGGCATACTCGGTCCAGCGCATCTCGTGATTTTCATCCACCCCCGTGAGACGGTAGAGCAGGCGCTCCATCGGCCGCAACACGGGATCCATAAATGTCCGCTCGCGGCTGAACACATGGGCCATAAAGACACCCATCGGCTTGGTGACGGCAAAAATCAACACAAGATAGAAGATTATCTGAAGCCATCCATTGGCGGTCATGTCAGAATTTCTCCGGTCGCAACAGCGCGTAAAGGAGGTACACCATCACCAGAACACTCACGGCCAGCAAGATGATCGACTCGAGATTCATGTCCCCCCACCTTATTTCACGCGGTCGCAAAAACGCACGTATCCGAGCGACAGTGCGAAGAATGCGATTGTGATGATTACGAAAATGAAGTCCTGCATGCTCGATCTCCCAAGAAGAATGTCGAAGGCAACCCGGTTCACCGAAATGCTATTGTGGGGAATTGCCACCTCCGGAGGCACCTGCCCCACCCTCTCTTGAGCCCGCTAGAATTTCACCAGAATAGCGATATTAAGCCGGTTCTCCGTCTTGCGGAGATCCGGCGCAAAGCCTGGCACCAAGGAGCCGGGCGCGCTCGTGTTGCCGCCGGGAGGTGTCACGCCACCCGGCCCCGAAAAGTAGGGGACATTGGCCGCACGATGGTTGTACTCCCAGCGGAAGGTGATGTACTGGCTGGGCATGTAATCAAACGTCGCGGAAGCGTCCCACGCTTTGTACGGGTCGCCGGGATTCTCCGTGAAATAGGGTGTGCCCGAGGCCGCGGTCGCCCCGTTAATCGGCGGCAGCAGAACCAGGTACCGACCCGGATTGTTGATGGCGCCACCCCCCACCGTCACGGCATAGAGATCGTGGTGGAACCAAACGCGGTTGTAAATCATAAAGCCGAGGAAGCTCTGCTTCGGCCCGCCCGGGCGATTTCCAAAGCAGCTTACACCGCCGCCGCTTTCACATCCGGCATCTACGGTCAAAGAAAACGCCGCCTTGTCGAGCATCTTCTCCGGCGTGTCGTAGTATTTGACTTGGATGCTGTCGTCCGTGTGGAAGCGTGTGCGGCCGGTTACACCCAAAGTGTCTCGGCCGAGGGCATACTGGTTGCCAAGAATCGACAACCAGCCATTCGGACGCCAAAGGATCTGCCCGCCCACCCCTGGACGCTTGTTGAATTTTCCGTACGATTGCCAACCGTTGACGATCCACGGCTCGATCTTCAGCTTGTCCGTGGGAAAAATTTGGACCCGAAGGCCATTGAAAAACCACGGCGTGTTCGAAGAGACATACGACGGTTGATAGGCCCAGTTGTCAAAGTTGTAGTAGCTGAAAAGGCCGACATACGACATGAAGATTCCGGCGTCGACATTGATTCCATGCAGGGCGTCAAAGTGGTAGCCGCCGTATGCTTCAGAAATGTAGCGGTAAGCGTCGGCCAGGTTCCACTGGCCGCGTGCCGGGCTGGCATCGTTGCGCGGTGTCGTTTGCGAATACATCCCGAACTGCGTCATCATCCGGGCCCGAACGTGGTCGTAATGGAAATCGCCTCCCACACCCAACTGCGTCATCTGGAATTCATTCGATCGAAAAACCTCGCTTGACCCACTGACCGTGTGGTCCTGGGGATGGTTGAAGTCGAAGATGTAGTCCACATCGGTGCGGATCTCCGGGGTAAAGAACTTCGTGTCCATCGCCGGTTCTTTGGTGCGTGGGTTGCCATTCAGCCAGGTGAAGTCCGCGAACGCAAAGGGCTCTGCCGGTTTCTTTTTGTCGGGTTCGGCGGGCGCAGAGGGGGCGGGCGTGGCCTCTCTCTCTGGTGGCACGAACGAGGCAGATTCCTGCTTGAGCTCACGGGTCAGTTTGGAAAGTGAGGCGGTTTGATCCGCAGGGTCGGACGCTCCGCCCGCTTTGGATTCGAGTGCGGCCAGTCGTTGTTCCAGCTTGCCGATTCGATCGAGCAGCTGTTTTTCCCGATCGGTTGGTGAACCTTGATTTTGAGTTTTTGGTTCCCCCGCCTTTGCCGGTTGACTTGATTCCTGCGCAGGGGTCCACATCGATCCCGCCAGGATAAGCACGGCACATTGCAGGCAGAAGCAGGCAGACTTTAGCAGCTTTCCCATCGTTGTCTCCTAAGGATTTTGTAAGAGGTCTTCGTTACGTGGTTTTTCGTCGAACCTGTCTTTGATAAGAGGGAGTGGCTTGACTGTGGTGCCTGTGTTGAATCTCACAAGAACTTGGGCCGATTGAAACGCGCATCTGACGAAATTCGATCCTTGACGCATCACAACGCGGGTACGTTATCAGGATGAGAATAAGGAAGTCATAAATGAGAAATAAAGAGTTCATAAGGAATGCGTAAAAAGATGATCAACAGGGAAAGCCCAGCCGGCGGGGTCAGGGTCCAACGCGGTGATCTAATGGCAATTTAAAATCCGAAAGATCTCAGAGAAGCTCTACGGTGGCAGGATCATTGACCCGTTCCGCAAGCAGGGTGCGAATGGATTTCTTCAGGAGGGGATGAATAAAGTCGGGGGCTAATTCAGCCATCGGCGTCAGAACAAATTTTCGTTCGGCGATGCACGGGTGAGGGATGACCAGATCAAAACGGTTGATGACCTCGCTTTCGTAAAACAGGAGGTCGACGTCGATCGTCCGCGGGCCCTTGTCGAAGGTCCGCTCCCGCCCGATTTTGTATTCGACGCTCAGACAGTGTGCCAGTAACTCAGCGGGGGAGAGTAAGGTTTCGATGGCGAGGACCTGGTTGAAAAACCAGTCCTGCTCAAGGTAATCCACCGGAGATGTTTTGTAGATGGAGGATTCCCGAATGATCTTGACCTTCGGGGTCCGAAGCCAGACCCGGGCCAGGCGAAGGTTCTCCCGCTTGTCTTCGACGTTGCTTCCGAGGCCGAGATAGGCCGTGTGAATTTCTGATGGCTCCACAATCACGATCCTTCTTCTTCAGGATTCTAGCATCTTTCGCGGGATCCCGACTCGCTTCGCCGGCAAAAAGGGTGGAGCTCCGCGCCGCCGGTTAAGGGCGCCGTGCGGAGGTGGAAATGAGAGGTCCTAAAGAACGAATGACGTCAATCATCACCCGGAGGCGAAGTTGACTATCGGAAATGGACTTCATGGCATCAACAGCTTCATGCGGGAACTGAGGAGCCACCTTGACCACGGCGTTCGAGGTGGCAGAATACATTGTAAAGAACAGGGGAGGCGAAGTCGAATTTCTGAGCAAGGGCGAATCGCCTTGTTCACTTTGGGCCAGGCTTTCGCTCAAGTATTTCCGAGCCTGGACGGGGTCGCCCATTTGGAAATAAGCCAGGGCAATCTGTGCAAGGGCCGAACCCTTTGCTTGAGGGTTATTCTCGAGTTGAAGGCGGGGCAGAATTTCTTCGAGCCGACGCGAATACTCAACCGGTTGGTTCTTGGAGAGGGTTTGAGCCTTGACCAAATCCCGGGTCAGGGCGAGAGAAAAGGCCGAGGGTGGCTGCATTGCCAGGGTCATCATCTGCTCGGGTGTGGTGGGCTGATTCGGGTCTTCGACGGTACGGTCCGGAGTCCCTTTTGGAGACGTCCCGGGAGGGCCCGCAGACGCCTGGCGCGGTGCGGGGGGGGTGGAGGCAGCAGATCCGGGTGTAAATGGACTGGGGGCATCCGCTGAGGTGCCCGCTCGGAAAGCGCGCCGTGTGGACGATTGCTTCAGATTCTCCTGATTCCTCTTATCCTGAAGCGTCTCCGTCCATTCCCTGGCCCGGGCCGGATTGGTCTTTTGCATGAGGGGGAGAAACTGACTCAGCATGAGGAGATGTGTTGGGCCGAAGACGCCTTCCTGGGAAGGCAAATACTGCGGATCCCCGGCTCTTTCTTTCTCCAGCTTCGCATCCACCTCATCAGCTTTCTTCAAGAGAACGTCCACTCCCATTTCGGCAAGAATCGGATTGGTACTGCCCACAACCCTTGTGAGCGAGGCGAAGGTGCTGATCAGGGCTTCATCGGCGGGAAGGAGATCGAATTTTCCGACCGCCTGGGTATAAAGCTGCTGCGTGCGTTCCGGCAAGTCTTTTTGGAAGAACTGGGCGATGGTGAGCGTCTGGTCGAAATCCACATCCTCTTGCACCAGCACAGGAGCGATTTTCTGAAAAAGGGTTTCCCGGTCATCAGCGGGGACCCTCCGCATTAGGTCCGCCAGGAGAATCAACTTCATCTGTTCTCCGGAACGGGCGGTCGCGGCCGTTGCGGGTTCGGGTTGGAGTGTCAAAGCATGGTCAACCGCGCGAGAGAGGTCGAGTTTAGCCTCATCCAGGATGATGTCCCGTTCCAGGGACTCCCGCAGAGTCCGTTTGTCAGGGGCAGACAACTGTTCGGCGGACCGGAAGGCCTGGTCATAAACCCACAAGGCGCGGCTCGAGTCCATCGAGACGATGACGGAGGCCAAATGCCTTAATCCGGCAGCACGAAGCTCGGGGCGGACTCCCTGGGCCGTGGCAAAAATGGCATTGATGAATACCTTCAAGTCCGCCTCAGAGAATTCCTGTCTCGGGGCTGCCGGCCTGCCCGCCCCCGGATGCGTCACGACTTGCCCCGAAGTTCCTCCCGGGAAAATGAGGAGGAGCGATGTGAGGGGGAAGGAGATGGGTGCGAACAATTTTTTCAGCAGTGACATGGTTTGACGGGAGCGGTGGCAAAGGACAGCGGAACGATCAGGCTCCCCCGTGTTGCCGGGCCGCTCTGTGTTCACTTAATGGAAGAGAGGCGTTTGCCCGCCGTGGGGAGCCATCCCGAAATAGCGATAGCCCAGCGGGGTGACCACCCGTCCCCGGGGGGTCCGATCCAGGAATCCAATCTGAATCAAAAAGGGCTCGTAAATCTCCTCGATCGCGTCCTCCTCCTCGCTCATGGCAGCGGCGATGGTGGAGATGCCGACCGGCCCTCCGTTAAACTTATGGATGATGGTTTGCAGCACGGTGCGATCCATCTCGTCCAACCCGCGTTCGTCCACATCCAGCATGCCCAGTCCATCGACCGCCAGAGAATGGGTGATGGCGCCGTTTCCTTTGACCTGCGCAAAATCGCGCACCCGGCGCAGGAGGCGGTTTGCGATTCTCGGAGTCCCACGGGAGCGGCGTGCTAGTTCCGCGATGGCCGAAGCCTCGATTTCGACGCCGAGGATGGAGGCGGAGCGGGTCACGATCTCGGCGATGCTGGACTCTTCGTAATAGTTGAGCCGGTGAATGATTCCGAAGCGGGAACGCAGGGGCGCCGAGAGCAGGCCGGCCCGGGTGGTGGCCCCAATCAGCGTGAATTTCGAGAGGGGCATCGTGATGGCGCGGGCGCTCGGCCCCTGCCCAATCATGATATCCAGCTTGTAATCCTCCATCGCCGGGTAAAGGATCTCTTCAATGGCCGGCTGCAAGCGGTGAATTTCATCGATGAAAAGCACATCGTGCGGTTGAAGATTGGTGAGCACGGCCGTCAGATCACCCTTGATCTGGATGAGCGGTCCGGAAGTCGACCGGAAACCCACACCCAGCTCATTGGCGATAATGCTCGCCAGAGTCGTCTTCCCGAGACCGGGTGGGCCGTAAAGCAGGACGTGATCCATCGATTCCTTCCGCGCCCTTGCGGCTTCAATGCCGATTGAAAGATTCTCGCGCACCTTGGGTTGTCCGATGAATTCCTTGAGGAAGCGAGGACGAAGGGGTAATTCAAAGTTAACGTCGTCGTCGAGGGGTTGGCCTGATATCAGACGGGGCATGCGTACAGCTTATCAGAATTTGAGGCTCAATCCACCTCGAATTACTCGGGCTTGCTGTGAGAGGAAGTCGATGGGGAGGGAGTTTCCGGGGCGGGAAGACCCTTCCGAGAACAAATTTCGAAAATCGGCCTGGGCCTCCAACTGACCGGGCAGCAGGGTGAAGTTGGGGAGCGGTTGCGTAATCACCACGTTGAGCCCGGCCTCTGAAGCAAAAAAATTGGACTGAAAGGGATCGATGAGGGTCAGCGGAAGACCCAGGATCTTGCGATAGAGTATGTTGACCTGGGTCTGAGCCCGAGGGAGCTGGAATCCCATGCCCCCCGTGACGATGTGATAATAGCGGTTTTTGAAGATCGGCGTCCCTTCGCCCCCGGGCTCAGTCATCGAGGCAGTCAAATCGGATTCTTCCAATCCTCCGGCATAGTTGTAACCGAGAGAGAAGGAGAGCTTCGACGTGGGGTGAGAGAGCAACGCCACACCGTAGCCGCGCTGGGTGGATCCTCCCACATCGATGGAATCAAAATTGGAAAGCAGGAGGGTCCGGTCCCTGAACTGGTCCTGGAAGAAGCTCACCACCACCCGGGTCCGTTCAGTGATCTTCCGGTCAAAACTCATCTCAACATGGTTCACCGATTCGGCCCGCGTGGAGTTGGGGGAAAGGGTCATCCGGGCGATCGAGGGCAAGCTGATGGATTCGCCCTCCGGCATATTAAATGTCTTGGCGCGTTCCAGGGTGGTGTTCATCGCCAGGGCGCGCACGGTGAGCGTGGGAGAGAGGTCGGCCGTGATCCCGACGCGGGGGCGCACCATGTTTCGCGTTCGGACCGATTCGAGGTGGTCGAAGGTCAACCCCCCCATCATCTCGATGTGATCGCCTAATTTGAACCGATCCTGCAAGTCCAGGGAGACCAGGAGATTCTGGTTCTGGGAAAGGGTGCCGTTGGCGTCAGAGATCGAAGCCAGCACCTGCGACAGTTCGGAACTCGTCATGAGGGGCAATCCGAACTGCCGCAATCCGAGTGTGACCGTGGCCGTGTGGGTGTCATCGAGCTTAAAGTTGAGAGCACTGCTCACGCTGGCCTGATTTGAACCCAAAAACCCGACTCCCCCGGCGACCAGCAGCTGAGTGGTGGGAGAGAGGGTATGAATAAAGGCAAACGTGGAATTGAAGGAATTGGCGTCGAGGCTCGCATTTGAAACCTCGCTCGCCGAAGAGATTTCCAGCACGCCGCGAAACGGGAGAGAGGAGCCGTTCGGGGAGTTCTCAGCCACGGCTTCCAAATCCGGATTGTCCCTGAACCGCAGGATGGGGCGGGTACTTCGCGATGTTCTTAAAACCCACTTCGCATCTTCGAGCCGGTCGTCCCCCTCCGCAGTAATTCGCGGCGGTTTAAACGCCAGGGTGAGAATGTCGGAAAGGTGAATGACCAGTGAGTCATTTCTGCCCGGAGTGACGACCAGCGCTTTGGAGACTTCACTCCACGGAGCAACGGTGAAAACCTGAAGGATGTAACTGCCCGGAAAGAGCGCTGTGAATTGAAACTGACCTTTCAGGTCGCTCAGGGTCTTTCGCTCAATGGGCAGCGTCGAGCCGGTGCTGTAGAGAGCCACGGCGACCCCGACGGCGGGTTGACCGGTGGGCTCCTTCACCACGCCGCTCAGGGATCCCAATTCCAGCGCCTGGGCACACGTCGTGCTCAGAAAAAACAAGAGACAACCAATGAGGGCTCGATGTTTCATGAGGTGGTCATCCGGATCAATTTGGAGCCAACCCTGTCGCAGCGCCTGCCCGGGGAAACGCCCCCCCGGGAACACCTCGCGCGCCTGCCCTTCCGCTTCGGGGCTTCCGGTCACGCCGCGGGAATTTCTTAAATTCACAGATCCTAGTTCTTGACCTCAAACGTCGCCGTCGGGACGATGGTCTGCTTGCTGATATTATCACTTACTTTGATTTGAACGTTATACTTTCCCGGCGGCAGGGTGTCCAAGCGCATCAGCTTTTCAATGGTCATTTGAGACGATGCGCCTTCGACCTTCTCGGGAGTTTCCACATAATTCAAAACCTGCGATTTGTCCTTGTCGTTGGTGATGGTGTACTCCACTTGAACCGAAGGCCGGTTGGTCTGTTCATCCACCGCCAGATTATACACCTGCAAGTAAATCCCGAGGTTCTGCTGACGGTCGAAAGTCACATTCACACTGGGCCGCACCTTCATGGAGCCGATCACAAACTGCTGGTCCGAGCCCACTAACTTCGAGGGTATTTTCTCAATTTTGTCGGCCAAAATCAAAGTGCTGGATTCCAGCTTCTCGTCGTTGAATGAAGGAATCCTCAAGCGCGTCGTATAGCTCCCCAGATTGCCGCTGTTGACGTCTTTGAGCACGAGGTCGATCTTGTAAAGGCCCGGTCTCATCGGGAATGATTTCTGAAAGACGGACACGCCTGCAAGTTCCCGCTGGAAATCACTGTCCGGGATGCGCCGGTCGATGACCTGTTCGAAGGTCTGCGCCACGCGGCCATTCACGCCGGTAATGCGGCCAAAGACGTTGACCACGGCCTGATGGATCCCCTCCCTCTCCACGTAGGTGAGGTTCTTATTGTCAATTTGGAGCGTGATCGGCGTCAGAACGGTTTCATTGGTGATCTTGATGAAATCGCTGCGCATTTCGAAGGGCAGGAGGTTATACGAAAGCTTGGTGGTCACGACCGCTTCGAGATCTTTGAATTTCACCGCCGGCGGACGGTTAATCTTGGACAGCAGTTCCAGGCGTTCGAATTCGTTTTGCCCCATCGTCTGTCCGCCAATGGATTTGCCCATGTGCGTGCCGTCCGTGTTGTTGAAGCGGTCCACCTTGCTGGCCAGACCCATTTGCTCCATCATCGTCAGGCCGGCATTGGGGACGTACAACAAAGCATCCTTCTCACTGGGGTCAATGGTCAGGTGGTATTCGCCACTCATCGTGGGGTCGACAAACTCCAGCAGGACCTCATTGCCGATCCCTTCGATATAGCGGTAGCGCCAGATTTCAAAAGGATACGTGGAAGTGGATCCTCCCCCTTCTTCGGAGGGGCGCTCATAGGAGCCGCCGCTGGGATGGGACTCTATCTCATCTGCGGGTCCGTACATGACATAGATGCGGCCACGGTCCGTTTTCCATCCCGGGATTCCCGAGCCATAGTGTTCGTTGGCGTAGGCGATCCGGCGATAGTGCTCTTCTTTAAACTCATTTTCCTGAGTGTCCGGAGTGGGATCCCGGCGCAGCCAGAACTGCTCGATAAACTGGTCCCGTTCCTCGTCCGTGCTCAGGTTCTTAAAGGCTTTTCGCTCTTCATCCGTGATGATGTAGGTGACGTCTTTCTGGAGCCAGTCCTTGTAAAACTTCCCTTCCTTTTCAGCCTTGAGTGATTTTTCCCGTTCCTTTTGTTCCTTGGACTTCTTGTCTGCCAAAGATGCAGATCCCGTCAGCAGGAGTGCTATCACACATCCCACCACGGCCAAAAAAATCAGCTTTGATGCTTTCATAGGGAACTCTCCCTCGCGGACTACGATTGACAGGATGTATTGTATTTTCCGGGCTGGTTTGAGTCAAGCCCTTTCGCCCTTAAGTTAGGATGCAAGTCCACCCCAATGTGTTGTGTCAGAGATGTTTGGGGGCAAGGGAAGGGCGATTGTCGACGGTGGTGCGGTCTTTATTTTGATTGCAAATCCCCTGTCCGTGGGCTACCATTTTTTGACCATGAAAGTTGCAATCGGCAGCGATCACGCCGGTTTTGAGCTCAAACAGAAGGTTTTGGCGTGGTTGCGTGAAAAGGCATGCGAAGTTCAGGACGTCGGGACTCATTCCGAGGCGCGTTGTGATTATCCGGATTTCGCGAAAGTCGTGGCTGAAAAGGTGTCGAGAGGAGAGGTCGAGCGGGGAATTCTGGTGTGCGGGTCTGGAATCGGCATGTCCATCGCCGCCAATAAGGTGGCGGGGGTCCGGGCGGCCGAGTGCGTGGATCCTTACATGGCGGAGGTGAGCCGGTCGCACAATGACGCTAATGTGTTGTGTTTGGGCGGTCGGGTCGTGGGCGAGGATGTGGCCCGGAAGATGGTGGAGATCTGGTTGAGCACTCCGTTCGAGGGGGGAAGACACGCCCAGCGGGTTGAGAAGATCAGGGAAATCGAGCGACAGAATCTCAAGGGTCCCCCGGCGCGAGATGACTAGTACGCTCCGCCGGCCGGCACCCTGTCGGGCGGCGACCTTGATACGCTTTATGTTTCCATGTTTTTCTCCGGCGGGCTGCGGAGAAGATAAAAAAGAAATGGATGAATGCCTATGAGCGGGAATGAAAATTGGATGAACCAGGCAGTCGGAGAGACGGACCCGGAGATTGCCGAAGCGCTGCTGGCAGAGACGCGCCGTCAAGCCGAAGGACTTGAACTGATCGCCTCTGAGAATTTTGTAAGTGAGGCTGTGCTGGCGGCGCTGGGTTCCGTGTTGACCAACAAGTATGCCGAGGGGTATCCGGGGAAACGATATTACGGGGGTTGCGAGTTTGTCGACGTGGCGGAGTCTCTGGCGATCAAGCGCGCCCGGCAGCTGTTTGGCTGCGACCACGCCAATGTCCAACCGCATTCCGGGGCCCAGGCCAATATGTCCGTCTATCTGACGGTCCTGAAACCCGGCGACACCATGCTCGGCATGAATTTGGCGCATGGCGGTCACCTCACGCACGGTCACCCTTTGAATTTCTCCGGAAAGATGTACAACATCGTCCCCTATGGGGTTCGCCGGGACACTGAAACCATCGATTATGACGAACTCGAGCGGCTCGCGATGGAACACCATCCCCGTTTGATTGTGGCGGGAGCCAGCGCGTATCCGCGCATCATTGATTTTCCGCGGTTGAGCGAGATCGCCAGGGCCTGCGGCGCCCTGTTGATGGTGGATATCGCCCACATTGCCGGGATGGTTGCCACCGGCTTGCATCCGTCCCCGGTGCCGTACGCCGACTTCGTGACCACAACCACCCACAAGACCTTGCGCGGCCCCCGGGGCGGCATGGTGATGTGCAAAGAGGCTTTTGCCAAGGATCTCGATCGTGTGGTGTTTCCGGGGGTCCAAGGGGGCCCGCTGATGCATGTCATCGCGGCCAAAGCGGTGGCATTTTTTGAAGCCTTGCAGCCGGAATTTCGTGTCTATATTCAACAGGTGCTGGAGAATGCCCGGACCCTGGCAGAGGTCCTCGCTCATAACGGCTTCCGGATTGTCTCCAATGGAACGGACACCCATTTGATGCTGGTGGATGTGACCAAGAAGAACCTCACGGGGAAGCAGGCGGAAAAGGCCCTTGAGGCAGCCCGGATCACTGTGAACAAGAACGCCATTCCGTTTGATACGAACCCTCCCATGACCGCCAGTGGGATTCGGATTGGGACTCCGGCAGTCACCACGCGGGGCATGAAGCAGGAGGAAATGAAACGCATCGGCGCGCTGATCACCGCGGTCCTTCTCGAACCGGAGAGTGAAGTGACACGCCAGAAGGTCCGTCAGGATGTCGAATTGCTGGCATCCCGGTTCCCGATTTACGGCCCACGAATAGAGAGATATCTGCGTGAGCATCAGACCGCTTGATGCTGATCGCTGATTTTCCATGAACTCTTCCCGATATCAAACCCGGACCCTCTCGTTCGGAGGCCCGATGAGTCGCGGGGTCAAATGGCTGATCCTCGCGAATGTCGCGGCGTTCGCACTGCGGTTTCTTGTGCAGAACGTGGCGGATGTTCCCTTTGACATGTGGTTTGGTCTGGTTCCGGCGCTGATCACGGCGCGATTCTATGGGTGGCAATTTGTGACCTACCTGTTTGTCCATGCAGGCCCGTTTCACATTCTCTTCAATATGCTGGTCCTGTGGATGTTTGGCTGCGACCTGGAGCGGCTCTGGGGACTGAAGAAATTTCTGCAATATTATTTTCTGTCAGGTGTGGGGGCGGGCCTCTGCAGCTACCTTGTGGGACCGTCCTCCGTGATTCCGACGGTGGGCGCTTCGGGCGCGATCTACGGACTGCTGTTGGCTTATGGCATCTTGTTTGCCGACCGGATCATCTATCTTTATTTCTTGTTTCCCATCAAGGCCAAGTATTTCGTCCTGATTATGGGCGCGCTGGAGTTTTACGCGGCGATCGCCACGTCGGGGTCCGGCGTCTCCCACACCGCCCATCTGGGGGGAATGATATTTGGATATCTCTACCTTCGCCGCGGCCGGTGGTCGCTCGGATGGGGCGAGATGTGGGCCCGCTGGAAGCTCGAACGCGCCCGGCGAAAGTTCACCATCTATCTGAGTGAGGTCGAAAAAGAGAAGAAGGCGGACCCGCGCAATCACGAGGACAAGAAGACGATGATCCAGTGAGGCCGGCCGCGGGGGCGGGGAACGAATGGACAATTCCCGGGCGTCCGCGCGGAACCGGCAACGCTCGGAAGGACGGGGCGAGGCCGCAGCGCGGGGGTTTCAGCGGTTTTATGGCGCAATCCGAATTCGGCAATCCGAAATGGGAAGGCCCCCCAAGGGCTTGAGAATGGGTGCTCCGCCGAGTCAAACGGAGAGGGCCACATTGTGCGGTTAATGAGGCATCCGAGTTTTTATGAATTACCACTTGACTGAATCGTTTTCTTTCTTTATATTTCTAAAGCTTTGAGGTCATGTTCTTTGACAATAGATTGAGAGTGCCTGAATTCTGGAGAATTTCAGGTTTGAGACGTACGAACCGATCAAGCTATATATGAGAGTTTGATCCTGGCTCAGAATCAACGCTGGCGGCGTGCCTAACACATGCAAGTCGAACGCGAAAGCCCGCAAGGGTAAGTAGAGTGGCGCACGGGTGAGTAACACGTGGGTAACCTACCTTCAAGTGGGGGATAACCTGTCGAAAGGCGGGCTAATACCGCATAACAAACCCTGACTTCGGTTGGGGTTTTGAAAGGTCGCAAGATCGCTTAAAGAGGGGCCCGCGGCTGATTAGCTAGTTGGCAGGGTAATGGCCTACCAAGGCGATGATCAGTAGCCGTCCTGAGAGGGAGCACGGCCACACTGGAACTGAAACACGGTCCAGACTCCTACGGGAGGCAGCAGTGGGGAATTTTTCGCAATGGGCGCAAGCCTGACGAAGCAACGCCGCGTGGATGATGAAGTTCCTTGGAACGTAAAGTCCTTTCGACGGGGAAGAACGCCCGCAAGGGTCTGACGGTACCCGAAGAAGAAGCCCCGGCTAACTCCGTGCCAGCAGCCGCGGTAATACGGGGGGGGCAAGCGTTGTTCGGAATTATTGGGCGTAAAGGGCGCGTAGGCGGTTCGGCAAGTCCAATGTGAAACCCTGCGGCTTAACTGCAGATCTGCATCGGATACTGCCGGGCTCGAGTGTGGGATGGGAGCGTGGAATTCCCGGTGTAGCGGTGAAATGCGTAGATATCGGGAGGAACACCAGTGGCGAAGGCGGCGCTCTGGACCACAACTGACGCTGAGGCGCGAAAGCTAGGGGAGCAAACAGGATTAGATACCCTGGTAGTCCTAGCCGTAAACGATGGTCACTGGGTGTAGGTCCTTTACTGGGCCTGTGCCGAAGTTAACGCATTAAGTGACCCGCCTGGGGAGTACGGTCGCAAGTCTGAAACTCAAAGGAATTGACGGGGGCCCGCACAAGCGGTGGAGCATGTGGTTCAATTCGACGCAACGCGAAGAACCTTACCTGGGCTCGAAATGCAGGGGAAGTCAGCAGAGATGTTGACGTCTGGCAACAGACTCTTGCATAGGTGCTGCATGGCTGTCGTCAGCTCGTGTCGTGAGATGTTGGGTTAAGTCCCGCAACGAGCGCAACCCTTGTCCTTTGTTGCTCGCCCGAAAGGGAAGCACCCTAAGGAGACTGCCGATGACAAATCGGAGGAAGGTGGGGATGACGTCAAGTCCTCATGGCCTTTATGTCCAGGGCTACACACGTGCTACAATGGTCGGTACAAACCGTCGCAAACCCGCGAGGGGGAGCTAATCGGAAAAAACCGACCTCAGTTCGGATTGCAGGCTGCAACTCGCCTGCATGAAGCTGGAATCGCTAGTAATCGCGGATCAGAACGCTGCGGTGAATACGTTCCCGGGCCTTGTACACACCGCCCGTCACATCACGAAAGCCGGCTGTACTAGAAGTCGTTGAGCTAACTCGCAAGAGAAGCAAACGCCCAAGGTATGGCTGGTGATTGGGGTGAAGTCGTAACAAGGTAGCTGTAGGAGAACCTGTGGCTGGATCACCTCCTTTCTAAGAGAAATCGATTGGGCGCTATGGCGCTCGGTCACTCAGCCTGAGTTTTTCAGAGTTCGGCACCTCAATCTACCTCAAAGCTCTTCCGAGAAGCTGAAGGCGTAAAGCCGGGAAGGCGGCCGTCCAGCGGCCGGTCGTCGGGGTTCCTGCTGAGCGCTTTATGCTATAGGCTAAAGGGATGGGCCTATAGCTCAGTTGGCTAGAGCGCACCCCTGATAAGGGTGAGGTCGGTAGTTCAACTCTACCTAGGCCCACCAGATTTCGGATTGCCGATTGCGGATTTTGGATTGGAACAGCCTTGAGGGGCGAGGGTTCATTCCGAAATCATCAATCCGCAATCCGAAATGATGTGTGGGGCTGTAGCTCAGCTGGGAGAGCGCGTGATTTGCATTCACGAGGTCGTGGGTTCGATCCCCATCAGCTCCACCAGATTTCGGAATGCGGAATTTTCGATTGCGGATTGCGGATTTTTGATTTCGGCATGAGGGAAGGGGAAGGGGTTTTCCATCCTCCGAAATCGCAAATCCGAAGTCCGAAATCGGGTGTTGGGTCTTTGACAATTGAATATTGATGGGTAGTTGATGTTAAGAATTTTCAAGCTACTAAGGGCAAACAGTGGATGCCTTGGCGATAGGTGTCGATGAAGGACGCGGCAAGCTGCGATAAGCTGCGGGGAGCTGCAAACAAGCTTTGATCCGCAGATTTCCGAATGGGGGAACCCCCTCCGGTAAAACCGGGGGACTCCCCGCTGAATTCATAGGCGGGGTAGAGGCAACCCAGGGAAGTGAACCATCTCAGTACCTGGAGGAAAAGAAAACAATCGCGATTTCCGGAGTAGTGGCGAGCGAAATGGAAACAGCCCAAACCGTTCGTAGCGATACGGGCGGGGTTGTAGGACCGCATTTAGCACCGCGAAGGTTAGTTGAACGACTTGGAAAAGTCGGCCAAAGAGGGTGATAGCCCCGTAAGCGAAAACCGGAGTGGGCGAGCGGTATCCTGAGTACCACGGGACACGTGGAACCCTGTGGGAATCCGCCAGGACCATCTGGCAAGGCTAAATACAACCTATCGACCGATAGTGAACCAGTACCGTGAGGGAAAGGTGAAAAGAACCCCTGCGAGGGGAGTGAAAAAGTACCTGAAACTGTTTGCTTACAAGCAGTGGGAGGGCGTCTCGAGGACCTCTTCGGAGTTTCTCGGGGCCTGACCGCGTGCCTTTTGCATAATGAGTCGGCTAGTTATTCTCAGCAGCAAGGTTAATCCGTTCCGGAGGAGCCGCAGCGAAAGCAAGTCTGAATAGGGCGATTAGTTGCTGGGTATAGACGCGAAGCGGGATGATCTATCCTTGGCCAGGGTGAAAGTAGGGTAACACCTACTGGAGGCCCGAACCAGTGTTGGTTGAAAACAGCTTGGATGAGCTGAGGATAGGGGTGAAAGGCTAATCAAATTCCGTGATTGCCCGTTCTCCTCGAAATAGCTTTAGGGCTAGCCTCATGTGAATCGTTGTGGTGGTAGAGACCTGAATGGACTAAGGGAGTTACCGCTCTACTGAATCCAATCAAACTTCGAATGCCACAAACGAATGCATGGGAGTCAGACAGTGGGGGCTAAGCTTCATTGTCGAGAGGGAAAGAGCCCAGACTACCAGCTAAGGTCCCAAAATCGTTGCTAAGTGGGAAAGGAAGTGGAGGCGCCGAGACAGCCAGGAGGTTGGCTTAGAAGCAGCCATCCTTTAAAGAAAGCGTAATAGCTCACTGGTCAAGCGGCTCTGTGCCGACAATTCAACGGGGCTCAAGCAACGTACCGAAGCTGTAGATTGTCCGCCCTCGGGCGGGCACTGGTAGAGGAGCATTCCCAATAGTTTGAAGCCGGAGCGCAAGCACCGGTCGACGGTTGGGAAGAGACCCTGCCGACATAAGTAGCGATAACGGGGGTGGGAACCCCCCGCGCCGTAAGTCTAAGGTTTCCTGAGAAAGGTTAATCCGCTCAGGGTTAGTCGATCCCTAAGCTGAGGTCGAAAGGCGTAAGCGATGGGAGAGCCGTTAATATTCGGCTACTACCTTGTTGACGTTATCACGATGGGGTAACGCAGAGTGCAAGATGGGTCAGCGATTGGTCGTGCTGATGAACATGGATCCATGGCGGCAGGAAAATCCACCGCAATCACATGGTGAAGTGCGACGACGCCGTAAGGCTCCAAAGTCATTAAGTGCCCTGCCAAGAAAAACCTCTAAGGAGTTGATAAGGTACTCGTACCGCAAACCGACACAGGTAGACGGTCACTAATGTGATCAGGCGCTTGAGAGAACACTCGTTCAGGAACTCGGCAAATTAGCTCCGTAACTTCGGAAGAAGGAGTGCCTCGAGCAATCGGGGCCGCAGTGAATAGTGCCAGGCGACTGTTTAACAAAAACACAGGTCTCTGCAAAGTCGAAAACGACGTATAGGGGCTGACGCCTGCCCGGTGCTGGAAGGTTAAAGGGAGAGGTCAACCTGCGCAAGCGGGTGAAGCTTTGAACTGAAGCCCCAGTGAACGGCGGCCGTAACTATAACGGTCCTAAGGTAGCGAAATTCCTTGTCGGGTAAGTTCCGACCTGCACGAATGGCGTAACGATCTGGCAACTGTCTTAACGAGTGGCTCAGCGAACTTGTAGCACCGGTGAAGATGCCGGTTTCCCGCATCTAGACGGAAAGACCCCGTGCACCTTTACTATACCTTGGCAATGGACTATGGTGCGGTCTGCGCAGAATAGGTGGGAGGCTTTGAGACTGGGTTCTCGGACTCAGTGGAGCCGTCGTTGAGATACCACCCTGATTGTTCTGTGGTTCTAACCTACTCCACTCGACGTGGAGAGGGACACTGCCAGGCGGGTAGTTTGACTGGGGCGGTCGCCTCCTAAACGGTAACGGAGGCGCTCAAAGGTTAGCTCAGGGTGTTTGGAAATCACCCCTCGAGTGTAAGGGCATATGCTAGCCTGACTGCGAGACCTACAAGTCGAGCAGAGACGAAAGTCGGACCTAGTGATCCGGTGGTCCCGTATGGAAGGGCCATCGCTCAACGGATAAAAGGTACGCCGGGGATAACAGGCTGATCTTGGCCAAGAGTTCATATCGACGCCAAGGTTTGGCACCTCGATGTCGGCTCATCGCATCCTGGAGCTGTAGAAGGTTCCAAGGGTTAGGCTGTTCGCCTATTAAAGCGGTACGTGAGCTGGGTTCAGAACGTCGCGAGACAGTTCGGTCCCTATCTGATGTGGGCGTAGGAGATTTGAGGGGATCTGTCCTTAGTACGAGAGGACCGGGATGGACGAACCTCTTGTGTTCCAGCTGTCACGCCCGTGGCATGGCTGGGTAGCGAAGTTCGGCCGTGATAAACGCTGAATGCATATAAGCGTGAAGCACCCCCCGAGATCAGATCTCCCAATCCACCTCGGTGGATATGAAGGTCACCAAGAGACGATTGGTTTGATAGGTTGGATGTGTAAGTCCAGTGATGGACTTAGCTGACCAATACTAATTGACCGTTCGGCTTGAATCTTATATTAATTACCCATCAATATTGAGTTGTCAGAACCACCCGGTTCGACGGAACGCTTTCAACTCCGGCGAACCCCCGGTCCACGACTCATCCGCTTCCTGGCGGCCATAGCGTGGGGGTACCACCCGATCCCATCCCGAACTCGGTAGTTAAGACCCACAGCGCCGATAATACTTCACGGGAAACCGTGCGGGAAGGTAGGACGCTGCCAGGAATAAATCTAGAATGGCCCCGCTTGAGTGTTTCAGGCGGGGCCATTTTGCTTGGGGAGCGAAGAAGGTTCTATCGGCTCAGCTTCAGGATCCCCGCGACCTGAAGGCCGGATTTCACTTCCTCCGGGCTTTGCGATCTATTCCCGAAGCGCAGAAAAGCCCCGGCACCCGGTGGAGATTCTCATTCCACGAGTCACCTTCAGTAAACCGCGTTTGCCGTGGGAAATGCATATCGGCTGCCTCCGGTGAACTTGGACTTAAAACCCGCCGGGCACGTAAGGTTTGGCAAAAAGAGACGCTTATCGTATTTTTTAGTTGACAGCAAAATTTGGTTCAAGTATTTTTTTTAGTGCAGTTGTTTTGTGTTTTTGTTGGCTCAGGACTGATTCAATATGAAACAGAGGCCGCTGAATTGGCACAACTAAACTCAGCGGCCTTTTTCATTTTGGGTCAGGGGATCAGTCGGGTAGACCAGGGTCGCTCAGCCTCGCGGGCAAACAAGGCAGCACAAAACGTGATTGCAAAGAGCTTCGATCTTGCTAGTCGGGGTTCTTCAAAAACCTAGCAGCAACGAAGGAGCAATCTCTCAATGGCAAAAGAAACTGGTAAGGTGAAGTGGTTCAATAACAGCAAGGGGTACGGATTCATCGAGCGTGAGTCGGGTAGCGATGTCTTTGTGCATCACACGGCGATCCTCGCTGAAGGCTACCGCACCCTGGCTGAAGGCGAACTGGTGAGGTTTGAAGTAACCGAGGGCCCGAAAGGTCTCCAGGCCGATAAGGTCGAAAGACTGGGCGCTCAGACTCCACCTCCTCAACAGTAAATCGTCACCACAATCTAAACGATATTTTACCCGAGGGATTTCGCCCTCGGGTTTTTTTGTGTGCGCCCGGCAGGGCGCACTCACTTGGAAGTGAAAGTCTTCTACGAGCCTGACAGGAGGAATCGTTAGCTGGACGGCAAGGGTGTCCACCGTGAGGTGGAATCGGAAGGAAGCCGCAGGCAAAACGCTGGCCCGACGTACAGGAATCGCATAAAAGGCGGCCCGGTGGGAGGAGAAGGCACATATCTTCAAAGTCCTAACCCTGTCCGGAACACCGGGTCGTAGATGCGGCGGGCATAAGCGGGAAGGTGAGTGCGCATTACCCGGGGAGATCTGTGATTCTGCTCCAAGGCTACTTCCGTCGCGAGGCGGGGGGAAGGAGTCACAGAAGTCAGCCGAGGGCACAGTAGGTCGCTCGACCCGACCGAAGGCCCAAACAGAAAGAACGGGAAGGAGCCTTCCGTTTCGAGGACGGCAGGAGACGCAGAGAGTATGACTGAGATGTCCGAATCCCACCGCGAGGGTAGCCGACGGAATCGGCGAGAGGACCGAGTGGGTGCGTCAAACGTCACGGCAAGGGGAGGAGACTCCAGCCCGGAGCACGAGGGGTGGATGGAAGCAGTGGTCGAACGGGAAAACATGAAACGCGCCTACCAGAGGGTGGTGAGCAACCGAGGCGCTGCGGGCGTCGATGAGATGACCGTGGAGCAGCTGAAGCCCTACCTGAAGGGACACTGGGCGCGGATCAGAGAGGAACTGTTGGGAGGACGATACCTCCCCCAACCCGTCCGGGGCGTGGAGATCGAAAAGCCGGGCGGGGGGATGCGGCAGTTGGGCATTCCGACGGTGGTGGATCGACTGATCCAACAGGCGTTGCATCAGGTGCTGAGTCCGCAGTTTGATCCGGACTTTTCCGAGTGGAGCTACGGTTTCCGGCCCGGCCGAAGCGCCCAACAAGCGGTGCTCGAAGCCCGCCGATGGGTGGCGGAAGGCCGACGCTGGGTCGTGGACCTGGACTTGGAGAAGTTTTTCGACCGGGTCAATCACGACATTTTGATGTCGCGGTTGGCCCGCCGGATTAAGGACAAGCGCGTCTTGCGACTGGTTCGTCGATACCTGCAAGCGGGGATGATGCTCGGTGGGATAGTGATGGCGCGGTCAGAGGGGACCCCCCAAGGCGGTCCGCTTACCCCCTGAACGCAAAAGATAACTTCGAGTTTTCCCGGAAAGTGAAGTTCACGAGAAGAAAACAAAACGCTTGACTTGTGTCACAATAAGTTGTATATATATGTCACATGTCCAGAGCAAGCGATATGCAAAAAGCA